>NZ_JBHXAG010000010.1:0-253373 GCF_042726555.1 Streptomyces sp. NPDC060232
TGGCGTTGATTTTTGGCACGCTGTTGAGTTCTCAAGGAACGGACGCTTCCTTCGTACTCACCCTCTCGGGCTTTCCTCCGGGCTTTCGTTCTGCTATCTTGCGCTTCCAACTCTACCAGATCATTTCCGCGCCCTGCTTCTCGAAAGTCGCAGTCGGTTTGGATTTGAATTCGGTGACCGTTGGGGGTCTTTGCCTTTCGGCTCCCACCACGTTAGCGCTTTTCCCTTGCGACTCATAATCGAGTCACCGGCCGGGAATTCGGGCATGCCGAATACGACCCCGCCAGGGGCAAGTCGTAGGTAGTGGGTTGGCCGCTCCGAGGGTCTGCCGATGGCAGCGCCCCGTAAAAGCGGCTTGAGCTACGTTAGGCGTCCGGAAAGGGCGAGTCAAGTTGAGCGGCGGCGTGGCGCGTGGGCGCGGTACGGGCTCACCGTCGGGTCGTGGGTGATCCAGAAGCGGTACGGGTGGTCCGCGCCGGCTCCGCCTACTCCCGTGCGCGGACCGCTGCTCACCTGGTCGGGCGAGGTAGGAGTACCCACGAGGAGGGACAAGGGGGAATCGGGGCCCTTGCAGAGGTCGGTCCCGTCCAACGAGCGGTCCACGTCCAGAGCCGTGGCCAGGCGGGCCGGGCCTTTGGCGAGATCGATCGACTTTCTGGCTGAAACTCGACGTTTGGCGGCCAGATCGGCGCCGACCGTGATCTCGCCCGCGCGCACCAGGACCCCGCTCGCGAGGCCCGGCGGGCCGCACACCAGGTTGAGGCTGAACCACATGCCGTAGATGAAGTAGACGTACGCGTGTCCGGGTGGACCGAACATCGATGCGTTCCGTGCCGTGCGCCCGCGGTAGGCGTGCGAGCCCGGATCGGACTCCCCCTCGTACGCCTCGACCTCCGTGATGCGCAGCTCCAGGGGGCCCTCCTCGGTACGGCGGACCAGGGTGCGGCCGAGGAGGTCCGGGGCCACGGTGAGGACCGGGCGGTCGAAGAAGGACCGGGGCAGGGGCGTACGGTCAAGACGCGCGCTCATCCGGTCGAGCGTAGTGGAACGCGCTCACCTGCAACCGGGGCCTAAGGTTCCGCGTTGGTAAGGGGTAGTCGCGGCGTAGTCGCCAGATCGTTCAAGGGGAGTTTGAGCATGGGCTTCAAGAAGCTGTTCGCGAGCCTGGGTGCCGGTGGTGCTTCGGTGGACACGATCATCACCGAGCCGAACGTCGTACCGGGCGGGATCGTCCAGGGCGAGGTCCGGCTCCAGGGCGGATCCGTGGAGCAGCAGATCGAGGGGCTGTCCGTCGGGCTGCAGGCGCGGGTCGAGGTCGAGGGCGGTGACCAGGAGTACAAGCAGGACGTCGTCTTCACCAAGCAGCGCCTCGGCGGTGCCTTCCAGGTGCAGGCGGGCGCGCTGCACGTGGTGCCCTTCGCGTTGGAGATCCCCTGGGAGACGCCGATCACCCACTTCGCGGGTCAGCACCTGCACGGCATGAACATCGGAGTCAGCACCGAGCTGGAGATCGCCCGTGCGGTGGACGCGGGCGACCTCGACGCGATCAACGTGCACCCGGTGCCGGCCCAGCAGGCGATCCTGGACGCCTTCCGCCAGCTCGGCTTCACCTTCCGCAGCGCGGACATGGAGCGGGGGCACATCCGCGGGACGCGGCAGACGCTGCCCTTCTACCAGGAGATCGAGTTCCTGCCGCCGTCGCAGTACCGGGGTCTGCACCAGGTCGAGCTGACCTTCGTCTCGGACGGCCGGGAGATGGACGTCGTCCTGGAGATGGACAAGAAGCCGGGGCTGTTCAGCGAGGGCAGCGACACCTACCGCTGCTTCCAGGTGGGGCTGCAGTCGTACCAGGGCACGGACTGGGTGGCATACCTGAACCAGTGGATCGCCAGCGTCGGTTCACAGCGCAACTGGTTCTAGGGGGGGAGTGTCTTGCCGATCCGGCCTGATCGGCGGGGCACCCCCTAGGCTCGGGACCGCGTCCGTACACGGCGGCGCGGTCCGATGTGTCCCCCTTCCGGAGGTTCAGCAGTGTCAGAGCAGAGCAGGGCGCCCCTTCCGCACGACTTCCACCCCGAGGTCGCGTCCTTCACCGTGACGAGCGAGGACGTCTCCGATGGAGGCGACCTGAACGCCGCCCAGGTCCTCACGGGGAAGAACGTCTCGCCGCACCTGCGTTGGGAGGGCTTTCCCGAGGGGACGAAGAGCTTCGCCGTGACCTGCTTCGACCCGGACGCGCCCACGGGCAGCGGGTTCTGGCACTGGGTGCTCTTCGACCTGCCCGTTTCGGTGACGGAGCTGCCGGCCGGGGCGGGCACCGGGGACTTCGCGGGCCTGCCGGAGGGGGCTGTGCACGCGCGGAACGACTACGGCACGCGGGACTTCGGCGGCGCGGCCCCGCCGCGCGGGGAGCGGCACCGCTACGTCTTCACCGTGTACGCGGTGGACCGGGAGCAGCTCGGCCCGGACGAGGACTCCTCGCCGGCGGTCGTCGGATTCCACCTGCGGTTCCACGCCTTGGGGCGTGCGCAGCTCGTCGCCGAGTACGAGGCGCCCGCCGCGCGCTGATCGTTCGCCCGGCGTTTGCCCGGTCCTGGTCTAAAGAAGGCCAGGACCGGGCATTTTTATTGCGTTGTCCCGCGTGGCGCGCGCGGCCAGAGTGGTTGCGGGCCTGCCGCCGTCGTGGTCGCGGGCCTGCACACGGGAGGTGGGCGAGATGCGGGACACGCTGGTGCTGAATGCGAGCTTCGAGCCGCTGTCGACGGTGACTCTGAACCGGGCTGTGGTCCTGGTGCTCCAGGACAAGGCCGTCGTCGAACAGTCGCACCCCGATCTCCGTGTCCGCGCCGCCACCATGGATCTTCCGATGCCTCGGGTGATCCGACTGTGCCGGTATGTCCGGGTGCCCTTCCGAAGACATGCTCCCTGGTCGCGGAGGGGGGTGCTGGTCCGGGACCAGCACCGGTGCGCGTACTGCGGCAGGCGCGCGACCACGGTGGACCACGTACTGCCCAGGGCCCAGGGCGGTGGGGACACATGGCTGAACACGGTGGCGTCCTGCGCCGAGGACAACCACCGCAAAGCGGCCCGGACTCCGGAGGAGGCGGGGATGCCGCTCCTTCGGAAGCCCTTCGTACCGTCTCCGGCGGACGCCATGCTCCTCGCGCTGGGGGTGGCCGGTCAGGAGGCGCTCCCGGAGTGGCTGGAGCGGTCCGCCTAGGACGCCTGCGCTGGGCGACGTAGAGGATCTACGTCGCTCAGCGGAGCAGCAGCTGGACGATCGCGAGGATTCCGACCGCCACGATGACTGCGCGCAGGACCGTCGGGGGGAGGCGGCGGCCGACCTTGGCGCCGATCTGGCCGCCGATCGTCGAGCCGACGGCGATGAGGAGGACGGCAGTCCAGTCGAACTCGGCGACGAAGAGGAAGAAGACGGCCGCGATGCCGTTCACCAGGGCGGCGATGACGTTCTTGACGGCGTTGATCCGTTGCAGGTCGTCGCGGAGCAGCAGGCCCATCAGGCCGAGGTAGAGGACACCCTGGGCCGCGCCGAAGTAGCCGCCGTAGGCGCTGGAGAACAGCATGCCGCCGAGCAGGACCGGGCCGCCGTCGGGGTGGCCGGTGTCTCCTCCGGCGGCTTCCTGGCGTCGGCGCAGGGCGGCCGCGAGCCGGGGCTGCAGGATGACGAGGACGAGGGCGAGCCCGATCAGGACGGGCACGATCGTGTCGAAGGATTCGGAGGGCAGGGCCAGGAGCAGGGCCGCGCCCGCGAGTCCTCCGACGGCGGAGACCGAGCCGAGCCGCAGGATGCGGGCGCGCTGCCCCTGGAGTTCCTTGCGGTAGCCGATGGCTCCGCTGATGGAACCGGGCACCAGGCCGAGGGTGTTGGACACGTTGGCGGTGACCGGCGGCAGGCCGGTGGCCAGCAGCACCGGGAACGTGATGAGGGTGCCGGAGCCGACGATGGTGTTGATCGTGCCGGCGCCGATGCCGGCGGCGAAGACCGCGAGTGATTCCCAGATGGACATGGACTGTGCCATCCCCTTTGCATCAGTGAGTCGCCTCCCCGCCATGAAGGTCGAGGGGCCTCACTGATCATGCAGGAAGGGGTGGGAGGTCAGTCGATGGGGGGCTGTTCGCGGCGGTCCGCGCTGTCCTTGTCGCGGGCGGCCGGGATGCCGCCGCCGTCCTTGCCGGAGTTCTGCGGGTTGAAGCCCGAACCGCCTGCCAGGGGGCCGAAGTTGCCCATGGCGCCGGAGAGGCCCTTGAGGGCGTCTCCGATCTCGCTGGGGACGATCCAGAGCTTGTTGGCGTCGCCTTCGGCGATCTTCGGCAGCATCTGCAGGTACTGGTAGGCGAGGAGCTTCTGGTCGGCGTCGCCGGCGTGGATTGACTCGAACACCGTACGGATGGCCTGTGCTTCACCTTCGGCCTTGAGCGCGGCGGCCTTGGCCTCACCCTCGGCGCGCAGGATGGAGGACTGCTTCTCGCCCTCGGCACGCAGGATCTCGGACTGCCGGACGCCCTCCGCCTGCAGGATCGCGGCGCGCTTGTCGCGGTCGGCGCGCATCTGCTTCTCCATCGAGTCCTGGATGGAGGTCGGCGGCTCGATGGCCTTGAGCTCGACGCGGTTGACGCGGATGCCCCACTTGCCGGTCGCCTCGTCGAGGACCCCGCGCAGAGCGGCGTTGATCTCCTCGCGGGAGGTGAGGGTGCGCTCCAGGTCCATGCCGCCGATGATGTTGCGCAGCGTGGTGACGGTGAGCTGCTCGATGGCCTGGATGTAGCTGGCCACTTCGTAGGTGGCCGCGCGCGCGTCGGTCACCTGGTAGTAGATGACGGTGTCGATGTTGACGACCAGGTTGTCCTGGGTGATGACGGGCTGCGGCGGGAAGGGGACGACCTGTTCGCGCAGGTCGATCCGGTTGCGGATCGAGTCGATGAACGGGACGACGATGTTGAGGCCCGCGTTGAGGGTGCGGGTGTAGCGGCCGAACCGCTCCACGATGGCGGCGCTGGCCTGCGGGATCACCTGGATCGTCTTGACCAGTGCGATGAAGACCAGAACCACCAGAATGATCAGGACGATGATGATCGGTTGCATGCGGTTCCCCGTGCCCTTCCGGCTGTCTGTGCTGCCCCGTTGATCGGAGTCTCGCAGACCTGGGGGCCGCGAGCAGGCTGCTTTCACATCACGACGGCGGTAGCCCCGTCGATCTCCACCACGTCGACGGACTGGCCGGGTTCGAAGCTGGTGTCCGCGTCGAGGGCGCGGGCGGACCAGATCTCGCCGGCGAGCTTGATTCTGCCGCCGCCTCCGTCGACGCGTTCGAGGACGACGGCGCTTCTGCCCTTCAACGCGTCGATGCCGCTGCGGTGTTGGGGGCGCTGGTCGCGGTGGCGGTTGGCGATGGGCCGGACGACGGCGATGAGCGCGACCGACACGACCACGAACACCAGGACCTGGGCCACCACTCCCCCGCCGAGGGCCGCCGTGACGGCTGCCGCCACCGCCCCGACGGCGAACATGCCGAACTCCGGCATGGCGGTCAGGACCAGGGGGATGCCCAGTCCGACCGCGCCGATGAGCCACCACACCCACGCGTCGATGTCCACGTGGTCATGGTAGGTCGATCGGGCGCGGTCGGGACAGGGTGCGGGGGACCGTACCCGGAGCGTGACCGTGCGGGCTTCTCCGGCTCGGGTTCCGGCCCGGGTTCCGGCTCGGGGCTCCGGCTCAGCCGAGGGGCAGGCCCTGGGCGGTCCAGCGGTCGGTCCCGTTGCGCTCGACGACCAGGGGGAGGCCGAAGCAGAGCGAGAGGTTGCGGGAGGTCAGTTCGAGGTCGATGGGGCCCGCGGTGACGACCTTGCCCTGACGGATCATCAGGACGTGGGTGAAGCCGGGGGCGATCTCCTCGACGTGGTGCGTGACCATGACCATGGAGGGGGCGAGCGGGTCGCGGGCGAGGCGGCCGAGGCGGCGTACGAGGTCCTCGCGGCCACCGAGGTCGAGGCCCGCGGCGGGCTCGTCGAGGAGCAGCAGCTCGGGGTCGGTCATCAGTGCGCGGGCGATCAGGGTGCGCTTGCGCTCGCCCTCGGAGAGGGTGCCGAACTTCCGGTCGAGGTACTCGGTCATGCCGAGGCGGTCGAGGAAGGCACGGGCGCGCTGCTCGTCGACCGCCTCGTACTCCTCCTGCCAGGTCGCCGTCATGCCGTAGGCGGCGGTGAGGACGGTCTGCAGGACGGTCTGCCGCTTCGGGAGCTTGTCGGCCATCGCGATGCCGGCCATGCCGATGCGGGGGCGCAGCTCGAAGACGTCGACCTTGCCGAGGGTGCTGCCGAGGATGGTGGCGGAGCCCTTGGTGGGGAAGAGGTAGCTGGAGGCGAGGTTCAGCAGTGTGGTCTTGCCGGCGCCGTTGGGGCCGAGGATCACCCAGCGCTCGCCCTCCTTCACCGACCAGGAGACCTGGTCCACCAGAGCCCGGCCCTCGCGGACCACGGATACGTCCACCAGCTCCAGAACATCGCTCATGAGCGTGTTGTCACCCCTTGCAGTCACGGTTCACTGTGCGCCGGTAGACGCAGCCCCAGGGGAAAACCTACGCCACTCGGGATGGGGTCCGGGGCCGGGGCCCGGTGCGGGTGGCGATCCGTAAAGTGGGGGAATGCTTTTCGAACCACGTTCAGGGCGGCTGGCCGCCTGGGGGAACGCGCTGCTGGCCGCTCTGGTCTCGCCCGACGAGGCCGCGATGTCGATCGTGGGCGAGGACGCCGTGCACCGGGTGGCGGGGCTGCCGGGCGAGGCGGGGCCGGTGGGGCTCACGCTGGCGCTCGGCCGGCTGCGTGCGCTGGGGGTGACGGGTCTGCGGGTCGCGCTGCCGGCGCCGGGGCATCCGCTGGGGCTGAGCGGGCCGCCGGAGTTCAACGCGCGGGCGCTGGAGGCCGAGGAGGCGGTCGTCGCGGTGGGTGCGGCGCTGGGGCTGGTGCCGGAGGTGGCCGAGGCCGGTCCGGCCGGGGACGTGCACGTGTCGGTGACCTGGCACGTGCTGCCGGTACGGGAGGCCCCGCCGGCCGATGTGCCGTCCCTGGGCGAGGCGGAGCGGGAGCTGGCGGAGGCGCTGCGCGAGGCGGCCGTGGTGCTGACCCGGCTGGACGTGGCCGGGTCCGGGCCGGTGGCGGATGCGGCGCTGGCGGCGTACCGGGCGCGGGCCGAGGCGGGGCAGGACGCGCTGGCGCCGGGGTATCCGGCGCGGGCGGTACGGGTGCTGGCGCTGGCGCAGCGGGTGGACCTGATGGTGTCGCTGGCGTACGGGAGCGGGCACGGGGGTGCGGTGGCCGCGTCGGAGATGGCGGCGCGGGCGGAGGCGCTGCGGCCGGTGGAGCGGGTCGCCCGGCGGGCGCTGGTGGCGGCGTACAACTCGGCCGTCGAGGCGCGCGAGCGGGGCTGACGCCGCAGGGCCGCGGCGCGGGGAGGCCCCGGGCGGTGCCCGGGCCTTGTGGGGCTCCGCCCCACACCCCTCGCCTCCAACGCCGGCGGGACGGGATGGTGCGGGTCGGCCACCGGGCGCGGCTCAGGGGTCGGTGGCGTAGAGGCGGCGGCCGTCGGGGCTGGGGGCGGCGCTGTCGGCTCCGTCCCTCAGGGGAACGCTGTCCACGGTGGTGCCGGCCCGGGTGTCGACGCCCGAGACCGTGTCGGAGTGGAGGTTCGCGACGCAGACGAAGGGGACGGGCCGCTCGGTCGGTGCGGCCGTCGGTCCCGTCCGGGCCACCGTCGCACAGAGCACGGCGGCGGTCCGTCCTGCGATGTGCCGGTCCCTCGTCAGGCGGGCCGCGCCAGGGCTGCCGGTGGGGCAGGGTGGTGAGGCTCGCGCCCCGGGGCGCGCGATGCGATGTCCCCCGGATGCATCGACGCGGCCCCGCTTCCAGGGGAGAGGGGGAAGCGGGGCCGCGGGACGGGGTGGAGCGGGGTCAGGCGTTCACGCCGGTGTTGCCCCAGGCGCCGTTGAGCAGGCCGATCACGCTGACCGTGTTGCCCACGACGTTCACGGGGACGTGCACCGGTGCCTGGAGCAGGTTCCCCGAGGCCACGCCGGGCGAGTTCAGGGCCTCGCCCTCCGCCGACGCACCGTCGTGCGCCGAGGAGACACCCGCGCCGGCGGCGACGAGGGCGCCCGCGATCATGGTGACGGCTGCGGCCTTCTTGAAGTTCTTCACGTTCTCGTTCCTCCGTTGCGTCGGCCGCGACCAGCCGTCGCGGCACGCCATGGAGAACGGCCGCCCCACCCGCCGGGGTACGCCATGTGGGCTACATACACCCGTTTGTATGAATCTCAGCCCGGAAGGAGGCGGTCCGATGTGGGCTCGTCAGTCGGCGATTCCGTGCCTGACCGCCCACAATGCGGCCTGGGTCCGGTCGGAAAGGTCCAACTTCATCAGGATGTTCGAGACATGGGTCTTGACCGTCTTCTCGGACAGCACCAGGGCGCGGGCGATCTCCCGGTTGGCGCGGCCGTCCGCGATGAGGCCGAGGACCTCGCGCTCGCGGTCGGTCAGCGAGCCGGGCCGGCCCGCAGGGGAGCTCTGGTCGTCCTGGGAGAGCAGGGCCTGCGCCACCTCCGGCTGGAGCAGGACGTGGCCGGCGTGGACGGAGCGGATGGCCGCGGCCAGGGCGTCGGGGTCGATGTCCTTGTAGACGTATCCCGCCGCGCCGGCGCGCAGGGCGGGGACCACGGTCCGCTGCTCCGTGAAGCTGGTGACGATCAGCACCCGCGCCGGGTTCGCCGACTCGCGCAGCCGGCGCAGGGCCTCGATGCCGTCGGTGCCCGGCATCTTCACGTCCATGAGGATCACGTCGGGCCGCAGCTCCTCGGCGCAGGCGATGCCCTCCTCGCCGTCGGAGGCCTCGCCGACCACCTCGATGTCCTCCTGGACCTCCAGGAAGGTGCGCAGGCCCCGCCGGACCACCTGGTGGTCGTCCACCAGCAGGACCCGGATGCGGCCGCCGCTTCGGCCGGTGCTGTCAGCCACCGGGGACCTCCATCTCGATCGTGGTGCCCTGACCGGGCTCCGCGTGCACGGCGAGGCGGCCTCCGACGCCGCTCGCGCGGTCCCGCATGGAGACCAGGCCCAGATGGCGGCCCGCCCGGCGGACGGCACTGGGGTCGAAGCCCTTGCCGGAGTCGGCGACCCTGAGGACCGCGCCACCGGCGGGCGCGCGGGCGAGGGTGACCTCGACGCGGTCGCCGTCGGAGTGGCGCAGGGCGTTGTGGAGGGCCTCCTGGGCGACGCGGAGGACCGCTTCCTCCTGGGCCGCGGGGAGGGCCCGTACGCCGTCACAGGTGAAGCTGACGTGCGCGGTGTGCGCACGGTCGAGTACGTGGACGTGCGTGCGCAGGGTGGCCACCAGGCCGTCCTCGTCCAGGGCGGCCGGGCGCAGCTCGGTCACGGCGGCGCGCAGTTCGTCGGCGGCCTCCGCCGCGAGGGCGGCGACCTGCTGGAGCTCGTCCTTGGCCCGGGCCGGGTCGCGGTCGACGAGGGTCGCGGCGGCCTGGGCGGTGAGGCGCAGGGAGAACAGCTTCTGGCTGACCGCGTCGTGCAGTTCGTGGGCGAGGCGGGAGCGCTCCTCGGCGATGGTGAGCTCGCGGCTGCGTTCGTAGAGCCGGGCGTTGGTGAGGGCGATCGCCGCGTGCTGCGCGAGGAGGGAGAGGAGGTCCTGGTCCTCGTCGGTGAAGACGCGCCCGCTGCCGTCGGGCGCGCTGCGCTTGTTCGCCAGGAAGATCGCTCCGAGGATCTCCTCGCCGTCCCGGACGGGCATGCCCAGGAAGTCGGACATCTCGGGGTGGGCGGCGGGCCAGCCCCCGAAGCGGGGGTCCTCGCGTACGTCGGCCAGCCGCTCGGGTCCGTTCTCGTGGAGCATCGCGGCGAGGATGCCGTGCTGCCGGGGCAGCGGGCCGATCTGCCGCCACTGTTCCGCGCTGATGCCGTCGACGACGAACTGGGCGAAGCCGCCGTGGTCGTCCGGGACGCCCAGGGCCGCGTACTCGGCGTCCAGCAGCTCGCGGGCGGACACCACGATCGTGCGCAGCACGTCGCGGACCTCCAGGCGGCGGCTCATCGCGAGCAGCGCGGTGCTCACGGCGGCCAGGCCGCTGCGGGGTCCGCCCGGCAGGGGGCTTGCGGTCATGGCCTCACCGTACCGGCGGCCGTGACCTGCCGGATCGGGCGGTGGGAGGACCCGGGGCAGACCGAGAGACGTAGGTCGAAGGGACCTGTGGGGGTGGGGCCGGCGGCCGACGCGGCGGCGGCCGGGCCGTTCCTAGGTTGAGGGCATCTGCTGATCGGAACGAAGGCGAGGGTGCTGTCATGTCGGTGGCGATCGTGACGGGGGCGTCCAGGGGGCTCGGCCGGGCGCTGGCCGGGGAGCTGGCGGCGCGGGGCTGGGCCCTGGTGTTGAGCGCGCGGGGCGCGGCGGCGCTGGAGGAGGCGGCGGCCGGGCTGGAGCGGGCCGAGGCGGTGCGGGTCGTGGCGGTGGCCGGGGACGTGTCCTCGGAGGCGCACCGGGCGGCGCTGGTGGCGGCCGCGCGGGGGCTGGGCGGGTTGGACCTGCTGGTGAACAACGCGGGGGTGCTCGGTGCGGAGCCGCTGGTGCCGCTGGCGGTCCAGCCGGCGGCCGGGCTGCGCGAGGCGTTCGAGGTCAATGTGCTGGGGCCGCTGGGGCTGGTGCAGGAGGGGCTGCCGCTGCTGCGGGCCTCGGCGGCGGGGGCGGTGCTGAACATCAGCTCCGACGCCGGAGTCGTTCCGTACGCCACGTGGGGTGCGTACGGGGCGACCAAGGCGGCGGTGGACCTGTTGTCGGCGGTGCTGGCGGTGGAGGAGCCGGAGCTGCGGGTGTGGTGGGCGGATCCGGGCTCGATGCGGACGCGGATGATGGCGGCGGCCGAGCCGGGTGAGGACCTGGCGGGGCTGCCGACGCCGGAGGAGGTGGCTCCGGTGCTGCTGCGGCTGCCGGCGCGGGGCCTGCCGAGCGGGCGGTACACGGTGGAGGCGCTGGCCGGGTCCCCGGCGGGCGGCGGGGCGGAGCGATGAGCGGGAGCGGGAGCGGGGCGTCCGGTGGCGCGCGGGACGGGAGCGGTCCCGGCGGGAACCGCGCAGGGGGCCGGAGCGGGAGTCCGAGCGGGAGTCGGGCCGGGAGCGTGGCCGGGAGCCGGATTGGGGTGGCGGGCGGGGGCCGGGCCGGTCCCGGGGGCGGGAGGCGGGTGCCGAGCGAGGACCCGGCGCCCGGTGGCGGGCCGACCGGCGTGGCGGGTACGCGTGCGGGGCGCGTCGCAGGGGGAGGTGAGCGCTCGATTTCTGGACTGTACATAAAGGACATTCCACGCGAACTACTGGCCCGGCTTCCGGCCGAGCAGCGGGGTCCGGGCCTGCGGCGGGACTCGGTGCGGCTGCTGGTGTCCCGCGGCGTCGCGCAGCCGTCGCTGCACGCCTTCCGGGAGCTGCCGCACCTGCTGCGGGCCGGTGACGTCCTGGTGGTCAACACCTCGGCCACCCTCGCGGCCGCCGTGGACGCCCGGCTGGGCGGGGAGGACGTGGTGGTGCACTTCTCGACCCGGGGGGACGACGGCCGCTGGGCGGTGGAGCTGCGCGCCCCGGCAGGCCGGGGGACGACCCGGCCGCGCCCGGGCGGGCCGGCGGGGGCGGTGGTGGAGCTGCCCGGCGGGCGCCGCCTGGTGCTGGAGGAGCCCCTGGCGGCGGGCGCGGACCGGCTGTGGTGGGCGCGGCCCTCCCCCGCGCCGTACGGGGTCCCGGAACTGCTCGGGGAGCACGGGCGGCCGATCCGGTACGCCTACACGGAGCGGGACCAGCCGCTGTCGGCCTACCAGACGGTGTTCGCGGTGCCGGCGGCCGACGGAGCGGGGTCGGCCGAGATGCCGAGCGCGGGCCGGCCCTTCACGGCGGAGCTGGTGGCGCGGCTGGTGAGCCGGGGGGTGCGGTTCGCGCCGCTGACCCTGCACACGGGGGTGGCCTCGCAGGAGGCGCACGAGCCGCCCTACCCGGAGCGGTACGCGGTGCCGGCCACGACGGCGGCGCTGGTGAATGCTGCGCGGGCGGGCGGCGGGCGGGTCATCGCGGTGGGGACCACGGCGGTGCGGGCGGTGGAGTCGGCGGCGGACGCGCGTGGGGTGGTCCGCGCGGCGGGCGGGTGGACCGGGCTGGTGGTGACGCCCGAGCGCGGGGTGCGGGCGGTGGACGGCCTGCTGACCGGGCTGCACGAGCCCGAGGCATCCCATCTGCTGATGCTGGAGGCGGTGGCGGGGCGCGCCGCCGTACGCCTGGGGTATGCGCAGGCGCTGGCCCGGCTCTGCCTCTGGCATGAGTTCGGGGACGTCCATCTGCTCCTCAGGGATGACGCACATCACTGATTGCATTGCTGGAGCAACGCACGGTGAGAACGGCGTAAGGGCGGTGTGAGCCCCGGCATAGGACCCACATCACTTACGAAGCTCCCTAGTGGAAGAGCGCAGGTCCCGTCAGCGCGGGCAGGCCTAGCGCCGGGGCCGCACATCAGGCTCCGGCGCCCGCCCCTGATCCACTAAGCGGGATCGTACGTCACACCTTTGCCACAGGATTTTGCCGCCGCTAAGAATTGCTCCCGTCGCCAGGCGCCGTGGATCCCGGATCCGCTCGGCGCCTTCCTGCGGCCCCCGCTATTCGAAGAGGTTGCCCCGCCATGTCTGCTTCCCGCACTCCCGGTCACAGTCGTCTGACGAAGGCACACAAGCTGTCCATCGCCGGTGTCGCCACCCTGAGCGCCGCCGCCGTCGCCTTCTCCCTCGTCCCCGCCGACGCCGCCGAGGCCGAGACCACCATCTCCGCCGCCCCCGTCGCCTGGGCCCAGGCCGTGAACGGCACGCAGACGAAGGCGCTGTACGGCCACCTCTCCACGCAGCACGTCATCGCCGCCGCCAACGCCAAGGCCGCCGCCGTCGCCGCCAAGGCGAAGGCCGACGCAGACGCCAAGGCCAAGGCCGAGGCCGCCGCGAAGAAGGCCCGCGAGCAGAAGGCCGCCGCCAGCCGCTCCGCCGCCCGCAAGCCGGTGTTCGCGAACAACCTGGACGGCTGGATCAAGGAAGCCCTCTTCATCATGAAGAAGGAGGGCATTCCGGGCACCTACGCCGGTATTCACCGCAACATCATGCGTGAGTCCAGCGGCAACCCGATGGCGATCAACAACTGGGACATCAACGCCCAGAACGGCATCCCCAGCAAGGGCCTGCTCCAGGTCATCCTCCCGACCTTCAAGGCGTACCACGTCAAGGGCACCAAGTTCGACCAGTACGACCCGGTCGCCAACATCGTCGCCGCCTGCAACTACGCGGCCGACCGGTACGGCTCGATGGACAACGTCAACAGCGCCTACTAGGCCTTCGGCGGTCCTCGCCCCACCACACACACGCCGAAGGGCGGCACCCGGGATCCGGGTGCCGCCCTTCGGCGCTGGTGTCCTACGCGCTCCTGCGCGCCGGCGGCTACTTGCCCGCGCGCATGACCTCGGGCTCGTGGCGGCGCAGCAGGCGCTGCACGAGGAAGCCGCACGCGACGCCGATGGCCAGCAGGATGATGATGTTCAGGCTCCACTGGCCGACCGTCGCGTCCCAGAGCGGGTCGGTGTTGGTCGGGTTGTCCTGGTCCCACGGCGGCATGAGCTTGCCGAGGTTCAGGGTGGCGCCGGCGGCGGCGATGGCCCATCGGGACGGCATCAGCCAGGCGAACTGCTCCAGGCCCGGGGAGTCGTAGACCTGG
This sequence comes from Streptomyces sp. NPDC060232, assembly GCF_042726555.1. NCBI lineage: Bacteria > Bacillati > Actinomycetota > Actinomycetes > Kitasatosporales > Streptomycetaceae > Streptomyces > Streptomyces sp. NPDC060232. The sequence continues at coordinate 13,801 of NZ_JBHXAG010000010.1, forward strand.
AAGAGGATGCCGGTGAAGACGACCTGGACGATCGCGAACATGACCAGCAGCGGCATCGTCTTCTCGGCGGTCTTCACCAGCGAGGAGATCACCAGGCCGAACATCATCGAGGTGAAGCCGAGCGCGATGACCGACACGCACAGCTCGACGGCCGGCGGCATCAGCAGGCCCTCGGCGGGCAGGTCGCGCGGGGTGAAGCCGATCGCGCAGATGATCACGCCCTGGATGGCCGTGATGACGCCGAGGACGATCACCTTCGACATGAGGTACGCGGTCCGGGACAGGCCGGTCGCGCGCTCACGCTCGTAGATGACGCGTTCCTTGATCAGCTCTCGGACCGAGTTGGCGGCGCCGGAGAAGCACATGCCGACCGCGAGGATCAGCATGATCGTGCCCGCGTCGCCGTTGAAGCGCGACGGCGGGGTCGGCGGCGCGAGGCCGAAGGTCGCCGGGATGACCGTGGAGACCACGCCCAGGACCGCCGGCAGGATCAGCATCAGGCCCATGAAGCCCTTGTCCGACGCGATCACCGAGACGTAGCGGCGGATCAGCGTCCACAGCTGCGAGCCCCAGCCCTGCGGCTTGGTCGGGCGCATCTGCTGCGCCGACGGCATGACCACCGGCTGCGGGGCGACCGCGTCGAGCTCGGCGGCGTAGAGCTGGTAGTGCTGGGAGCCCTTCCAGCGGCCCGCCCAGTCGTAGTCGCGGTAGTTCTCGAAGGCCGAGAAGACGTCCGCCCACGTGCTGTAGCCGAAGAAGTTCAGCGCCTCGTCCGGCGGCCCGAAGTAGGCGACCGACCCGCCCGGGGCCATCACGAGCAGCTTGTCGCAGAGCGACAGCTCGGCGACGGAATGCGTGACGACGAGGACCGTGCGGCCGTCGTCGGCGAGGCCGCGCAGCAGCTGCATGACATCGCGGTCCATGCCCGGGTCGAGGCCGGAGGTCGGCTCGTCCAGGAAGATCAGCGAGGGCTTGGTGAGCAGCTCCAGGGCCACGGACACGCGCTTGCGCTGACCACCGGAGAGCGCGGTGATCTTCTTGTCCTTGTGGATGTCGAGCTTGAGCTCGCGCAGCACCTCGTCGATGCGGGCGGCGCGCTCGGACTCGGCGGTGTCGCCGGGGAAGCGGAGCTTGGCCGCGTACTTGAGCGCGGTGCTGACCTTCAGCTCCTTGTGCAGGATGTCGTCCTGCGGGACCAGGCCGATGCGCTGGCGGAGCTCCGCGAACTGCTTGTACAGGTTGCGGTTGTCGTAGAGGACGTCGCCCTGGTCGGCGGGCCGGTAGCCGGTGAGTGCCTTGAGCAGCGTCGACTTGCCGGAGCCGGACGGGCCGATGACGCCGATCAGCGACTTCTCCGGGACGCCGAAGGTGACGTCCTTGAGGATCTGCTTGCCGCCGTCGACCGTGACGGTGAGGTGGCGGGCCGAGAAGGACACCTCGCCGGTGTCGACGAACTCCTCAAGGCGGTCCCCGACGATGCGGAACGTCGAGTGGCCGACGCCGACGATGTCGTTCGGGCCGAGGAGCTGGGTGCCGGACTTCGCCAGCGGCTGGCCGTTGACGTAGGTGCCGTTGTGGCTGCCGAGGTCGCGGATCTCGAAGCGGCCACCGGGCATCGAGCGGAACTCGGCGTGGTGGCGGGAGACCTGGAGGTCGGAGACCACCAGCTCGTTCTCCAGCGCACGGCCGATCCGCATGACGTGGCCCAGCGAGAGCTGGTGGAACGTCGTCGGGCTGCGGTCGCCGCCGTAGCCCGGCGCCGCGGCCTGCGGCTGGCGGGGCGCGGCGGCGCCGCCCTGCTGCTGCGGGACGTGGGCCTGCGGCTGGTGCTGCTGGTGCTGCGGCTGGTTCCAGGCCTGCTGGGGCTGCTGGGGCGCCTGGTAGGCCGCGGCCTGGGGCTGGGCGTACGCCTGGGCCGGGGTCTGCTGCGCCTGCTGCTGCGCCACAGCGGGCTGCGGCGCGGCGGCGGCGCTCAGATTCAACCGCGGTCCGTCGGTGGCGTTGCCGAGGTGGACCGGCGTGCCGGGCACCAGCGCGGTCTGCTGGACCCTGGCCCCGTGCACGTAGGTGCCGTTGGTGCTGCCGTGGTCCTCGAGCCCCCAACCCTGGCCGTTCCAGGCGATGGTGGCGTGCCGCCACGACACCCGCGCATCGTCGATCACCACGTCCCCCTGGGGATCGCGCCCCAGCGAGTACGACCTGGACGGATCGAGCGTCCAGGTCCTGCCATTCAATTCCAGTACGAGTTCCGGCACTCCAGCCCCACTTAAGTCCCCCGAGAATCCCCCATGACGTCAGGGAGTCTAGGGATGGCGAACATCCGGGGGAACTATTTCAGGCCTGGGGCCGTATGTGGAATCCGGGCCTTGCCCGGGCGTCTACGTCTACCCGTTGACGGGGGCGAAAGTCACCCGGAGAGTGAGATACGGGACTTCTCGCCCGGGGGTTCCGTCGCGTACCGCTCGGCAGGCATCGGGGGTCCACCGCGTGCGCCGCATCCGCTGGGGAGACGTGTTCCTGTCCGCCGTGGCCGCCGTCGGCTGGTCCCTGATCGTGATGGCGGGGGTGGCCGGTCTGGGGCTTCACCTGCTGGGCGCGGACGCCGCCGGGGGTTCGCTCGGGCCGATGACGGCCGCCGTGGTGGCCCTCGCGGTCGGTGGAACCGTGGACCCGTCGGGTGACGTCTCGGTCTTCGGAGTTGCCGGGGCGGGGGCCGAAACCTCCTTGGACGTCATGCCCTTGGGGGTGTCGCTGGCCGGGGCCCTGGTGCTGGCGGGGGTGTTCCTGCGCTCGCTGCGGGCGGGCGCGGGCGAGACGGCCGCCAGGGTCGTGGCGTTCACGGCGCTGCTCGTCGCGGCGGCGGGGGGCCTGGCGTGGGCCGGGCACGACGTGGTCACCCTCGACGGCGCGGCGCTGCCGAGGGCTCCGGTGAAGGTCGAGGTGCCGGGGATCGGGGACATCGGCGGGCTGCTCCCGGACCGCGTCGGGGAGCTGGTCGAGGCGCGGACCCGGGTGGGCTTCCGCGTGGAGCCCGGGCCGACGTCGGCGGGCGCGGGCGTGTGGGCGCTCGCGGTGCTGGCGGTGGCGCTGCTGGTCTCGCGGCGCGGGCCGGCCGTGTTCGACCGGGTGCGGCCCGCCGCCTTCGCGGTGGTGACGGCGGGGCTGGTCGCGGTGGCGGCGGGGCTGGCCGCGGCGGTGTGGGCGGCGCTGGGCGACGACCATCCCCGGCGGGTGCTGGGCGCCGCGCTGCTGGGCGCTCCCAACGGGAGCTGGCTGGGGGTGCTGCTCGGGCTGTTCGTGCCGGTGCGCGGCGGTGCCACGGGCGAGCCGGCGCGGCTGCTGCCCGACCCGCTGGACGACCTGCTGTCCGCGTCCACGCGGGAGCCGGTGACGGTGGCCCGGCTCGCGGAGTACGACGGGCGGGTCTGGCTGCTGGTGGTGGGGGCGTTCCTGCTGCTGCTCGCCGCGGGGGTGCTGGCGGCCGTACGGACTCCCGGGCGCGGTGTCGCGGGGTGCGCGGTGCGGCTGGGAGCGGTGACCGGGGTGGCGCTGGCGGTGCTGGTCAGGCTGACGCGGTTGTCGGCGGACGCCTCTCTGGCGGTGCTGGGCCTGGACGTGGTGGGTGCCGCGGTGGAGCTGCGCGGGGACGTCCCTTACGCCCTGCTGCTGGGCTCGGCGTGGGGTGCGCTGGCCGGCGGGGCCGGTGCGCTGCTGGCGGGCCGGGGCCGGGCGGCCGCCGGCGGGCCCGGCCGGGCGCGCCCGGTGGATCCCGGCGCGCCGACGGCCCCGTACGCGGCGGGCCGGGGCGGCCGTGAAGGTCGGGGCGGGCAGGGTCCGCCGCCCGCGTGGGCGGTGCCGTACCCGGATCCGGACGTCTCGTGGGACGTGACGGTCACCGGCATCCCGCCGCATCCGCCGCGGCGTAGCCGGCCCACGGGGCGGCCGCCGTTCACCCCGCCGCCCCCGCCGGGCGCTCCGCCGCCGCCGAAACCGCCGAGGCCGCCGAGGCCGCCGAGGCCGCCGGAGCCACCGGTTCCGCCACGGTGACGGCCGGGCGGGACGCGGCACGTTCAGGAAATGGGACGGGGGTCCTGTCCCGGGGGCCGGGAAGATACGGTGAGGGCACCATGAGCGCATCGCAGACCTCCGACGTCCCCACCCTCCTCGTCAAGATCTTCGGCAAGGACCGTCCCGGGATCACCGCCGGGCTGTTCGACACCCTCGCCGCCTACTCCGTCGACGTCGTCGACATCGAGCAGGTCGTCACCCGTGGCCGCATCGTCCTGTGCGCCCTCGTCACCAAGCCCGTCGGCGGCACCGAGGGCGACCTGCGGGCCACCGTCCACAGCTGGGCCGAGTCGCTCAAGCTGCAGGCCGAGATCCTCTCCGGTACCGGTGACAACCGGCCGCGCGGCAGCGGCCGGTCCCACGTCACCGTGCTCGGCCACCCGCTCACCGCCGAGTCCACGGCCGCCATCGCCGCGGAGATCACCGGGGCCGGCGGCAACATCGACCGTATTTTCCGGCTCGCCAAGTATCCGGTGACCGCGGTGGAGTTCGCCGTCTCCGGTGTGGAGACCGAGCCGCTGCGCACCGCGCTGGCCACGGCCGCCGCGCACATCGGCGTGGACATCGCCGTCGTCTCGGCCGGGCTGCACCGCCGGGCGCAGCGCCTGGTCGTCATGGACGTGGACTCGACCCTCATCCAGGACGAGGTCATCGAGCTCTTCGCCGCCCACGCCGGGTGCGAGGCCGAGGTCGCCGAGGTCACCGAGCGGGCCATGCGCGGCGAGCTCGACTTCGAGCAGTCGCTGCACGCCCGGGTGGCGCTGCTGGCGGGCCTGGACGCGTCCGTCGTGGACAAGGTCCGCACCGAGGTGCAGCTGACCCCGGGCGCGCGGACCCTGATCCGTACGCTGAAGCGGCTCGGCTACCAGGTGGGCGTGGTCTCGGGCGGCTTCACCCAGGTGACGGACGACCTGCGGGAGCGGCTGGGGCTGGACTTCGCCTCCGCCAACACCCTGGAGATCGTCGACGGGAAGCTGACGGGCAAGGTCACGGGGGAGATCGTGGACCGGGCGGGCAAGGCCCGGCTGCTGCGCCGCTTCGCCGCCGAGGCCGGAGTGCCGCTGGCCCAGACGGTGGCCATCGGTGACGGCGCCAACGACCTGGACATGCTGAACGCGGCTGGGCTGGGCGTTGCTTTCAACGCCAAGCCGGTGGTCCGCGAGGCGGCGCACACGGCGGTGAACGTGCCCTTCCTGGACGCGGTGCTGTACCTGCTGGGGATCACCCGCGAGGAGGTCGAGGCCGCCGACCTGGCCTGACCCCCTCCGGTGCCCCCGGCACCCCGATCCCGGACATGAGTGGGCCCCGGCGGCCGGTGCGGCCGCCGGGGCCCCTTCGCGTGCGGCGCCGGTCAGTGGCCCTTGGGGGTCCAGTAGTCCAGCAGGGTGCCCACCCCGTGCTCCACGGACTTCCACGAGCCGGTGAACGAGACGACGGCGAGCGCGGCGGTCGGGAATCCCGTGCGGGTCATCCGCGCCAGGGTGTCGCCCTCCGCGCGCCCGGACAGGGCATCGGCGAGGGCGTGCATGCCGGGGTTGTGGCCGATGACGAGGAGGTCGCGGACCTCGTCGGAGGTCTCGTTCAGCAGGGCGATGAGCTCGCCCGTCGAGGCGTCGTAGATCCGCTCCTCGTAGTGGGTCTTCGGCCGGTGCGGCATCTCCTGGACGGCGAGCTTCCAGGTCTCGCGGGTGCGGACCGCGGTGGAGCAGAAGGCCAGGTCGAAGGCGATGCCGGTCTCGGCGAGCTTCAGACCGGCGGCCGGCGCGTCCTTGCGGCCCCGTTCCGCCAGCGGACGGTCGTGGTCGGACACCTCCGGCCAGTCGGCCTTGGCATGCCGGAGGAGGGCGATCCTGCGGGTTGTCTCTGCGCTCATGGCTCCCAGCTTCGCACGAAACGGGCCACGGGGCGCAGGGTGTTGAGGGGGCTCGTCCCAGGTCGTGAGGGGCGCTCGGGAGGTCAGCCGACGGCGCGCAGGAGCTGTTCGGCGACCTGGACGAGACCGGAGACCTCGCCGGTGGCCGCGTGGGCCTCGCCCGATCCGGCGAGGAGCAGCAGGAGCAGGCTGAAGGCGAGTGCGGGCAGGGCCAGTGCCCACCAGTGCAGCCGGGTGCTCGCGGCGGTGGCGGCGCCCGCCCGGCGGGCGGACGGGAGGGACCGTGGGTGCGTGGGGGCCGACATGGCCGCCTCCGTGGGTGTGTGGACCGGACTGGCTCGCTGCCTTTCGAATCTATGGATCCGGGACGGCGGTTCCCATCCGGGGCACACCCCACTTCACCCTGAGCCTGACCCCCTAGGGGTTGGTGGGGATATCCCCACCCCCGGGGGCGGCGTCCGGGTCAGGGGGAGGCGATCGTCGCGATGACGGAAATGATCACGGTGATGCCGAGGATGGCGCCGAGGACGAGGCCGAGCTTCTTGCGGCCGTCCTGCGGGTTCGGTTCGAGTACGGGCGACATACGGGTCAGTCTCGCACGCCGCATTCGTCCTCGATCGTGCGGTCCCGCCCTGCCAGGACGCCGAGGGCGATCTGCGGGACGAGCAGACCCGCCATCAGGGCGAGCGGCAGGTCCCAGCTTCCCCCGGCTACCGCTGGGAGGTGCCCCTGACTGTGCTGGTAGAGGGCGCCGATGACGAGCGGGCCCGGGATGGAGATGAGGTAGCCGGTGCTCTGGGCGAAGGCGGAGAGCTTGACCACGCCGGCCGGGGACTTGGCGCGCAGCCCGATCATGGTGATGACGAGCGGGAACGCGCAGTTGGAGACGCCGAGCAGGAGCGCCCAGGCCCAGGCTCCGGCGGCAGGGGCGACGTAGAGCCCGAGGTAGCCGGTGAGGCCGAAGACGCCGAGGGTGACGGCGATGGCCCCCTGGTTCCGCATCCGGCCGGCCAGGCCCGGGATGACGAAGGCGAGCGGAACGCCCATGACCATGGTGACGGCGAGGAGCACGCCGGCGGTGGAGGCGGAGACGCCGGCGTCGCGGAAGATCTGCGGGAGCCAGCCCATGGTGATGTACGCGCCCGTGGCCTGGAGGCCGAAGTAGCAGGCCAGGGCCCAGGCGGTCCGGCTACGGGCGACCCGCGGGCCCGCGTCGGTCCGTACGGCGGCGCTCGCACCCGAACGGGCGGCGACGGCCGCGGCCCGGTCGGCGCGCCGGGCGGCGCGGGCGAGGGGCAGCCACAGCAGGACGGCGGCGACGGCGAGGGAGGCCCACATCAGCAGGCCGGTGCGCCAGCTGCCGCCGAGGGCGTCGGTCAGCGGGACGGTCGCGGCGGCGGCGAGCGAGGTGCCGGCGGCCAGGGCCATGGAGTAGAGGCCGGTCAAGGTGCCGACCCGGTCCGGGAAGTAGCGCTTGACGATCACCGGGAGCAGGACGTTGGTGAGGGCTATGCCGGCCAGGGACAGGGCGCTGGCGGCGAGGAAGCCGGCTGAGCCGTCGGCGAAGGGGCGGATCAGCAGTCCGGCGGCGACGGCGGCCATGCCGGCGCAGACGACGGCGACCGGGCCGAAGCGGCGGGAGAGCCGGGGCGCGGTGACGCCGAAGACGGCGAAGCACAGGGCCGGGACGGAGGTGATCAGTCCGGCGACGGTACCGCTCATGCCCAGGCCGGTGCGGGTCTCCTCGAAGAGGGCGCCGAGGCTGGTGATGGCGGGGCGCAGGTTGAGGGCGGCCAGCACGATTCCGACGATGAGGACCGGGCCGAGCCAGGTCGGCCCCGCCGTCGTGTGCGGGGTGGCGACCGTGGCACGGTCTGCGGCGGGCCGGTCGAGCATCGTGGTTTCTTCGTCGGACATTGAACCATCATAGAATCATGGGATGATTGGTTGTCCAGTCGCTCGCACCCCATCCGCGTGAGGAACCCATGCCGCTGACCTCGCCCCGGCGCTCCGCGCTCGTCGATCAGGTGATCGCCCAGCTGCGCAACCAGATCACCTCCGGCGAGTGGCCGGTCGGCTCGCGCATCCCCACCGAGCCGGAGCTGGTGGCGCTGATGGGCGTCGCCCGCAACACCGTGCGCGAGGCGGTGCGGGCCCTGGCCCACAACGGACTCCTCGACATCCGGCAGGGCTCGGGCACGTACGTCATCGCCACCAGCGAGCTGGCCGGCGTCATGCACCGGCGCTTCGCCGGGGCCGAGCCGAGGCACATCGCCGAGGTGCGCTCCACGCTGGAGTCCTCGGCGGCCCGGCTGGCGGCCGAGCGGCGTACGGAGCGGGACCTGCTCCAGTTGGACGCCCTGCTGGAGCGCCGCGAGGAGGCCTGGGCGGGCGGGGACGCGGAGGTCTTCGTCGCGGCGGACGTGAGCCTGCACATGGCGGTGGTGGCGGCCTCGCACAACGAGGTGCTGATCGAGCTGTACGCGGACCTCGGCGAGCTGGTGGCCGACTGGCTGCGGGCCGATGTGGGCACCGTGCTGGAGCCCGCCGCCCATCTCGACCACGCCCGTCTGATCGAGGCGATCCGGCGCGGGGACGGGGACGCGGCGGCCTCGGAGGCCGCGGGCTACCCCTTCGTCTGCCTCGGCAAGGACGGCAAGGACGACAGCGAGGACGCGCAGGGGGCCCCGGTCACGCCCGTCGGTGGCTGACCCAGGCCGCGCGGACTTCCTTCCAGCAGCGGCCGGTGAGCTCGGCCCGAGCGGTCGGGCCGACGGCCACGGCCGCGCTGTCGCCGTCCAGGTCCCACCAGCGGTCGCACTCCACGTGCAGGCTCACCAGGTCGGTCTCCGGATAGGCGTTGTGGCAGTGCGCGGTCACCCGGGAGCCCTCGATCGAGGTGGCGCAGTCGGCGCCGAAGAGTTCCCGGGCCTCGGGCGGCGAGGCCTGGACGGGGGGCTCGGCAGGGATGTCGGAGTACTCCACGACGGCCGGGCCCGCCACCTCGGGGCCGGAGGCGGCCTCTTCCGCCGAGGGCTGTGCGGCGACGGCCGGGATCAGGAGGCCGGTCACGATCACCGACGTGACCAGTATCGATACCGCTCGGCTCGGCCTGGTGCGCACCCGTGCCTCCTCCCCGCCGGAGCCGGGAAGATCCCGACCTGGCCAGTTTGCAGGCATCTGTCCAGGTTTTCGACTCGGGAAGATCCGGTCAGCCGGTGAACATGCGAGCGAAGCCGACCCCGGGGGCACCCGTGACCCGGCCCCCGCGCCCGGCCCCGTGGGCGGACGCGGCGAAACGGCGGCGGCCGCGCCTCCCGGAAGGGAAGCGCGGCCGCCGCCTACGGACACGGGGTCCTGACCGGGGGTCAGGCGCCCATCGCGTGCAGGCCGCCGTCCACGTGGACGATCTCGCCGGTGGTCTTGGGGAACCAGTCCGACAGCAGGGCGACGACACCGCGGCCGGTCGGCTCCGGGTCGCTCATGTCCCACTCCAGCATGGAGCGGTGGTTCCAGGTGTCCGCCAGGTCGGAGAAGCCCGGGATGGACTTCGCGGCCATGGAGCCGAGCGGCCCGGCCGAGACCAGGTTGCAGCGGATGTTCTCCTTGCCCAGGTCGCGGGCGAGGTAGCGGCTGGTGGCCTCCAGCGCCGCCTTGGCCGGGCCCATCCAGTCGTACTGCGGCCAGGCGAACTGCGCGTCGAAGGTGAGGCCGACGATCGCCGCGCCCTCCGCCGGGAAGAGCGGCTTGCAGGCCATGGTCAGCGACTTCAGCGAGAACGCCGAGACGTGCATGGCGGTGGCGACCGACTCGAACGGCGTGTTCAGGAAGTTGCCGCCGAGGGCGTCCTGCGGGGCGAAGCCGATGGAGTGCACGACACCGTCGAGGCCGCCGAGCTCGTCGCGGACGAGGCCCTCCAGGCGGGCCAGGTGCTCGTCGTTGGTGACGTCGAGCTCGATCACCTTGACCGGCTTGGGCAGCTTCTTCGCGATGCGCTCCGTCAGCGACGGGCGCGGCCACGCGGTGAGGATGACCTCGGCACCCTGCTCCTGCGCCAGCTTGGCCGTGTGGAAGGCGATGGAGGACTCCATCAGCACACCCGTGACGAGGATGCGCTTGCCCTCGAGAATTCCGCTCATGGTGATCAGTGACCCATGCCCAATCCGCCGTCAACGGGAATGACGGCTCCGGTGATGTACGCGGCGTCGTCGGACGCCAGGAAGCGGACGGCTGCCGCGATCTCCTCGGGCTGCGCGTAGCGGGCCAGCGGCACCTGTGCCACGATGCCCGCGCGCTGCTCGTCGGTGAGGACCTTCGTCATGTCGGTGTCCACGAAGCCGGGCGCAACGACGTTGAAGGTGATGTTGCGGGAGCCCAGCTCGCGTGCGAGCGAGCGGGCGAAGCCGACCAGCGCGGCCTTGGAGGCGGCGTAGTTGGCCTGCCCCGCCGACCCCATGAGCCCGACGACCGAGGAGATCAGGACGACGCGGCCCTTCTTGGCACGGAGCATGCCGCGGTTCGCGCGCTTGACCACCCGGAAGGTGCCGGTGAGGTTGGTGTCGAGGACCGAGGAGAAGTCCTCCTCGGACATGCGCATCAGCAGGGTGTCCTTGGTGATGCCGGCGTTGGCCACGAGCACCTCGACCGCGCCGTGCGCGTCCTCGATCTGCTTGTAGGCCTGCTCCACCTGCTCGGAGTCGGTGATGTCGCACCGCACCGCCAGGACACCGAGCTCGGTGAGGGCCTGCGGCGGCTCACCCGACCGGTACGTGATCGCGACCTTGTCGCCGGCCTCCGCGAAGGCTCGGGCGATGGCGAGGCCGATGCCCCGGTTTCCTCCGGTGACGAGAACCGAGCGGCTCAACGGATCACCCTTTCGCTAGCGGTCTGAATACCGAAAACCTATAGGTCGCATCGCTCGTACGGAGAATCGAGCCCCGACAGGGCCTCGCGGCGGGCTCTGTCGAGTCCCTACAGAAAGATGTAGGCACAAGGGCCCCGATCGCGACATGATCGGGGCGACCGTCCCCGACCCCGGGAGGACTTCCGTGCCCCATTCCATCGACGCGGCCTTCACCGCGCTGCCCCTGCGGGCGCTCGCCGACGCGGCGCTCGCCCGGGCCCGCGCGCTGGGCGCCGACCATGCCGACTTCCGGCTGGAGCGGATCCGCAGCGCCTCGTGGCGGCTGCGCGACGCCAAGCCCTCCGGCGGGTCCGACACCACCGACCTCGGCTACGCGGTCCGGGTCGTGCACGGGGGCAGTTGGGGGTTCGCCTCCGGCGTGGACCTGACCATGGACGGCGCCGCCAAGGTGGCCTCGCAGGCCGTGGCCATGGCGAAGCTGTCCGCCCAGGTGATCAAGGCCGCCGGTTCGGACGAGCGCGTGGAGCTCGCCGACGAGCCGGTGCACGCGGAGAAGACGTGGATCTCCTCCTACGAGGTGAACCCCTTCGAGGTACCGGACGCGGAGAAGGCGGCGCTGCTCGCCGACTGGAGCTCCCGGCTGCTGGCGGCCGACGGCGTGGCGCACGTGGACGCCTCGCTGCTCGCCGTGCATGAAAACAAGTTCTACGCCGACACCGCGGGCACGACGACCACGCAGCAGCGGGTCCGGATCCACCCCCAGCTCACGGCGGTCGCCGTCAACGCCGCCACCGGCGAGTTCGACTCGATGCGCACCATCGCACCGCCCGCCGGCCGCGGCTGGGAGTACCTGACCGGCACCGGCTGGGACTGGAACGCCGAGCTGGAGGAGATCCCCGGCCTGCTCGCCGAGAAGATGCGGGCGCCGAGCGTGCAGGCCGGGCGCTACGACCTGGTGGTGGACCCGTCCAACCTGTGGCTCACCATCCACGAATCCATCGGCCACGCCACCGAGCTCGACCGGGCTCTGGGCTACGAGGCGGCGTACGCGGGGACCTCCTTCGCCACCTTCGACCAGCTGGGCAAGCTCAGGTACGGCTCTCCGATCATGAACGTGACGGGCGACCGGACCGCCGAACACGGGCTGGCCACCGTCGGCTTCGACGACGAGGGCGTCCAGGCGCAGAGCTGGGACCTGGTCAAGGACGGCACCCTGGTCGGCTACCAGCTGGACCGGCGGATCGCGAAGCTGACCGGCCTGGGGCGCTCCAACGGCTGCGCCTTCGCCGACTCCCCCGGGCACGTGCCCGTGCAGCGGATGGCGAACGTGTCCCTCCAGCCCGATCCCGGCGGCCTGTCGACCGAGGACCTGATCGGCGGCGTGGAGCGCGGGATCTTCGTGGTCGGCGACCGCTCCTGGTCGATCGACATGCAGCGCTACAACTTCCAGTTCACCGGGCAGCGGTTCTTCCGGATCGAGAACGGCCGGCTGGCCGGACAGCTGCGCGACGTCGCCTACCAGGCCACCACCACCGACTTCTGGGGCTCGATGGAGAAGGTCGGCGGCCCGCAGACCTATGTCCTGGGCGGCGCCTTCAACTGCGGCAAGGCCCAGCCGGGCCAGGTCGCGGCGGTCTCGCACGGCTGCCCCTCCGCGCTGTTCCGCGACGTGAACATCCTGAACACCACGCAGGAGGCCGGCCGATGAGCCGATCGACCAAGCCGCACGAGATCGTCGAGCGGGCCCTGGAGCTGTCCACCGCCGACGGATGCGTCGTCATCGCCGACGAGGAGTCGAGCGCCAACCTGCGCTGGGCCGGCAACGCCCTGACGACCAACGGCGTCACCCGCGGCCGGACCCTGACCGTCATCGCCACCGTCGACGGCAAGGAGGGCACGGCCTCGGGGGTCGTGTCGCGCTCCGCCGTCACCCCCGAGGACCTGGAGCCCCTCGTACGGGCCGCCGAGGCGGCCGCGCGGGGCGCCGGTCCCGCCGAGGACGCCCAGCCGCTGGTCACCGGGACGCCGGTGTCGCCGGACTTCACCGACGCCCCGGCCGAGACCACCTCCGCCGTGTTCGCGGACTTCGCCCCGGCGCTCGGCGAGGCCTTCGCCCGGGCCCGGGCCGGCGGCCGGGAGCTGTACGGCTTCGCCAACCACGAGCTGGTCTCCACGTACGTCGGCACCTCGACGGGCCTGCGGCTGCGCCACGACCAGCCCAACGGCACCCTGGAGCTCAACGCGAAGTCCCCGGACCGCCAGCGTTCGGCCTGGGCCGGCCGGGCCACCCGGGACTTCAAGGACGTGGACCCGACCGTGCTGGACGCGGAGCTCGCCGTACGGCTGGGCTGGGCTGAGCGGAAGATCGACCTGCCCGCCGGGCGGTACGAGACGCTGCTGCCGCCTACGGCCGTGGCGGACCTGCTGATCTACCAGATGTGGTCGGCGTCGGCCCGGGACGCGGTGGAGGGCCGTACGGTCTTCTCCAAGCCCGGCGGCGGCACCCGGCTCGGCGAGAGGCTGACCGACCTGCCGCTGACTCTGCGCAGCGACCCGAACGCGCCGGGCCTGGAGTCCGCGCCGTTCGTCATCGCCCACAGCTCCGGCGACGACGTCTCGGCCTTCGACAACGGCCTGCCGGTCCCGGCGACCGAGTGGATCCGGGACGGTGAGCTGGCCCGGCTGTCGACGACCCGGCACACGGCCGGCCTGACCGGCCTGCCGGTCTCCCCCGGCTTCGGGAACCTGATCCTGGACGGCGGCGGCGAGAAGTCCCTCGACGAGATGGTCGCGGACACCGGGCGCGGCCTGCTGCTGACCTGCCTGTGGTACATCCGTGAGGTGGACCCGGCCACGCTGCTGCTGACGGGCCTGACCCGGGACGGGGTCTACCTGGTGGAGAACGGGCAGGTCGTGGGCGAGGTGAACAACTTCCGCTTCAACGAGTCCCCCGTGGACCTGCTGTCGCGGGCCTCCGAGGCGGGCCGCACGGAGAAGACCCTGCCGCGTGAGTGGAGCGACTGGTTCACGCGGGCCGCGATGCCGGCTGTCCGCATCCCGGACTTCAACATGAGTTCGGTGAGCAAGGGCGTCTGACCCACCTAGACTGAGCACGGCATTTCCACAAAACGTAAGGAGTCGAGAGACCGTGACGGACATCGTCGACGAACTGAAGTGGCGCGGGCTCTTCGCCCAGTCCACCGACGAAGAAGCGCTGCGCAAGGCCTTCGCGGACGGTCCGGTCACGTTCTATTGCGGCTACGACCCGACCGCCGCCTCGCTGCACGTCGGCCACCTGGTGCAGGTGCTCACGATGCGGCGGCTGCAGCTGGCGGGCAACCGGCCGCTCGCGCTGGTCGGCGGGGCCACCGGTCAGATCGGCGACCCCCGTCCGACCGCCGAGCGCACCCTGAACGACCCCGCGGTCATCGCGGAGTGGGTGAACCGGCTGCGCTCGCAGATCGAGCCGTTCCTGTCCTTCGAGGGCGAGAACGCCGCGGTCATGGTCAACAACCTGGACTGGACGGCGGGCATGTCCGCCATCGAGTTCCTGCGGGACATCGGCAAGCACTTCCGCGTCAACAAGATGCTGACGAAGGACTCGGTCGCCAAGCGGCTGGAGTCGGACCAGGGCATCAGCTACACGGAGTTCAGCTACCAGCTGCTCCAGGGCATGGACTTCCTGGAGCTGTACCGGCGCCACGGCTGCACCCTCCAGCAGGGCGGCTCGGACCAGTGGGGCAACCTGACGGCCGGCCTCGACCTGATCCACCGGGTCGAGCCAGACGCGCACGTCCACGCGATGGCGACCCCGCTGATGGTCAAGGCGGACGGCACCAAGTTCGGCAAGACCGAGGGCGGGGCCGTCTGGCTGGACCCGGAGATGACCACCCCGTACGCGTTCTACCAGTTCTGGCTGAACGTGGACGACCGGGACATCTCCACCTACATGCGGATCCTCTCCTTCAAGTCCCGTGAGGAGCTGGAGGAGCTGGAGGCGCAGACCGCCGAGCGGCCGCAGGCGCGTGCCGCCCAGCGGGCGCTGGCGGAGGAGCTGACCACGCTGGTGCACGGCGCCGACCAGTGCGCCGCCGTGATCGCCGCGTCGCGGGCGCTGTTCGGCCAGGGCGACCTGGCGGAGCTGGACGAGGCCACGCTGGCCGCGGCCCTGTCCGAGCTGCCGCACGCCAAGGTGTCGGAACCGGCCCTGGTGGTGGACCTCTTCGCGGAGACCGGTCTGGTCGCGAGCAAGTCGGCCGGCCGCCGGACCGTGAAGGAGGGCGGCGCCTACGTGAACAACGTGAAGGTCACCGCCGAGGACGCGGTGCCCGCCGCGCAGGACCTGCTGCACGGGCGCTGGCTGGTCTTGCGCCGGGGCAAGAAGAACCTGGCGGCGGTCGAGGTCACCGGCGCCTGACGCGTCCCGGGACGCTCACGCCCGTACGGCACACGGCGGAGGGGCCGGTTCGGACTTCACGGTCCGGCCGGCCCCTCCGTCATGCGCGCGGCCCGGTGGACCTACGTCACCCGGCGGCTGCCTCCGCGCATCGCCTTGTAGGCCATCTCGCCGAGGAAGACGAAGAGGACCGCTCCCGCGAGCTGCAGCAGGTGCCGGGTCCAGTCGATGCCGCGGGTGTCGGCGACCCCGATCCAGGCGGCGACGGCGTTGCCGAGGACGCTGCCGATGATGCCCATCAGCGTGGTCAGCCACAGGGGCTGGTGCTGTTTGCCCGGCAGGACGGCCTTGGCTATCAGGCCCAGCACGAAACCGACGATGATCGCCCACAACCAGCTCATGTCCGGCCTCCTCCTGGCGCGGTGTGCGCACGTGCGCCCAGTGTCGGCCCGACCGGCGTGGCGCGCATTCCGGGCGGTGCCGTGGGGGGTCCCCTGTCCCCGGGGCGGCGGGGGCCGCGTACCGTGGAAGGGTCCGGGCCGGGGAACGCCCGGCCGGCGATCGGGTGGTAGGACGTGGAACGGGTGAACCGACAGAAGCGGAACGGGTCCGAGGTCTTCCGGATCACCGGCGCCCGGATGGGGCTCGCCGAGGACGTACGGGGCCGCCAGCGCCGCTACGTGATCTCGATGACGGTCAGGACCCTGTCGGTCATCGCGACCGTGCTGTTGTGGAACGTGTCCCGCCCCGTGGCGATCGTGACGCTCGTCGCGGGCGCCCTGCTGCCCTACGTGGCCGTGGTCATCGCCAACGCGGGGCGCGAGTCGACGCCGTCGCTGCCCTCGCATTTCGTCCCGACTCCGGTCCGCCCGGCGCTGGACGCCGGAAACCTCAAGAAAAGCTCAGATCAATCATGAAGTTCCGGTGCACTGCACCCGGTCCTGCGTGACATACTGCTCACGCGCTCCGCATCCCCCGTCGGAGCGACGGACCGACGCCGGGCAGCTCCCCCCGTGGCTGCTCGGCGTCGCCTTTCCGTTCGAGACACCCCTAGGGTGAGGTCGTGACTTCCTCCGACTCCCCCACTCCTGACGCCATCCCCACCTGCTCGGCCAAGGGCTGCCGTGACGCGGCCGTCTGGGTCCTCGCGTGGAACAACCCGACGCTGCACACGCCGGAGCGGCGCAAGACGTGGCTGGCGTGCGAGGAGCACCGCGAGCACCTCTCCCAGTTCCTGGGGGTCCGCGGTTTCCTCAAAGACGTCGTGAAGCTCGACGAGTGGGTGCAGCCCGAGGGCTCGGAGCGCCCGCGCTGATCCGGTTGGTCCGGTGCGGCGGGCCGGCCCGCGCGGGTCAGCCGCCGATCGCGGACATGGGGCGGTCGGGCTGGAGGAAGGACGGGTCGTCGAGGCCGGACCCGGCCTTCTTGCCCCACATGGCCACCTTCCACAGGCGGGCGATCTCCTCGTCCGGGGCGCCCGAGCGCAGGGCGGAGCGCAGGTCCGACTCCTCCGTGGCGAACAGGCACGTACGGATCTGGCCGTCGGCCGTGAGCCGCGTACGGTCGCAGGCGCTGCAGAACGGGCGGGTGACCGAGGCGATGACACCGACGGTGGCCGGGCCCCCGTCGACCACCCAGCGCTCGGCCGGGGCGGAGCCGCGCTCGTCGGCGCCTTCCTCGGTGAGCGTGAAGCGGGTGCGCAGGGACTCCAGGATGTCCCCGGCGGTGATCATGCCGTCGCGCTTCCAGCCGTGCTGGGCGTCGAGGGGCATCTGCTCGATGAAGCGGAGCTCGTACTCGTTCTCCACGGCCCAGGCCAGCAGGTCGGGGGCCTCGTCGTCGTTGAGCCCCGGCATGAGCACGGCATTGACCTTGACGGGGGTGAGGCCGGCCTCGCGGGCCGCGGCCATGCCCTCGACGACGTCCTTGTGCCGGTCGCGGCGGGTGAGGGTCTTGAACACCTCGGGCCGCAGCGTGTCCAGGGAAACGTTCACCCGGTCCAGGCCGGCGGCCTTCAGGGCCTGCGCGGTGCGCCCCAGACCGATGCCGTTGGTGGTCAGCGACATCCTGGGGCGGGGCTCCAGGGCCGCGCACTGCTCGACGATCCCGACCAGGCCGGGGCGGAGCAGCGGCTCGCCGCCGGTGAATCGGACCTCGGTGATGCCGAGCTGCGTGACCGCGATGCGGATCAGCCGGACGATCTCGTCGTCGGTGAGCAGGTCGGACTTGCCGAGCCACTGCAGTCCCTCTTCGGGCATGCAGTAGGTACAGCGCAGATTGCACCGGTCGGTGAGCGAGACGCGCAGGTCAGTGGCTACACGGCCGTAGGTGTCGAGAAGCACTGTGGGCCCCCTCCCCTGTCCGGATGTCGAGGTACGCGTGACTTGTGGATCTACTTCACGCGTTCTCTTTCGAGCCTACGCGACGCGTGTGTCATCCAGGCGCGCCCAAATGAACGAGACGTAACGTGGCCGCGTCGTAGGGACCTACGACGCGGCCACGCTGGGTGTTCGTACGATGTCAGTGCGCCCCTGTTCCGGTGAGGGAGCGCACCTCCAGCTCGGCGAACTTCCGGGG
The DNA here is from genome assembly GCF_042726555.1 of Streptomyces sp. NPDC060232. Lineage (NCBI taxonomy): Bacteria > Bacillati > Actinomycetota > Actinomycetes > Kitasatosporales > Streptomycetaceae > Streptomyces > Streptomyces sp. NPDC060232. The sequence continues at coordinate 31,579 of NZ_JBHXAG010000010.1, forward strand.
GTCCGCCTTCTCCTTGGACAGGACGGTTCCCAGCCATCCCAGGAGGAAGCCGAGGGGGATCGAGATGATGCCCGGGTTCTCCAACGGGAACCAGAAGAAGTCGGCGTCCTTGAACATCGAGGTCGGCTTGCCGGACACGACCGGGGAGAACAGCACCAGGCCGACCGCCGAGACGAGCCCTCCGTAGATGGACCAGAGCGCCCCCTGGGTGTTGAAGCGCTTCCAGAAGAGGCTGTAGAGGATCGTCGGCAGGTTGGCGGAGGCGGCGACCGCGAAGGCGAGCGCGACGAGGCCGGCCACGTTCAGGTCGCGGGCCAGCGCACCCAGGCCGATGGCGACGGCGCCGATGACGACGGTGGACCAGCGTGCGGCGCGCACCTCCTCCTGCTCGGTGGCCTTGCCCCTGCGGATCACGTTCACGTAGAGGTCGTGGGCGAAGGACGAGGAGGAGGCGAGGGTGAGGCCCGCGACCACGGCGAGGATGGTGGCGAAGGCGACCGCGGAGATCACGGCGAGCAGGACGGCCCCGCCGGTGGAGTCCGCGCCGCCGCCGACCGCCTGGGCGAGCAGGGGTGCGGCGGTGTTGCCGGCCTTGTTCGAGGCCAGGATGTCGGCGCGCTCCAGCAGGGCCGCGGCTCCGAAGCCGAGGGCGATGGTCATGAGGTAGAAGGCGCCGATGATGCCGATGGCCCAGTTCACGGACTTACGGGCGGCCTTCGCGGTGGGCACGGTGTAGAAACGGATCAGGATGTGCGGGAGGCCGGCGGTGCCGAGGACGAGGGCGAGGCCGAGGGAGAGGAAGTCCAGCTTCGAGGTGGAGTCCTTGCCGTACTTGAGGCCCGGTTCGAGGAACTTGGCTCCCTGTCCGCTGTTCTCGGCGGCCTTGCCCAGCAGGTCGGAGACGTTGAAGTCGAACTTCACCAGCACCAGGAAGGTGATCAGCATGGCGCCCGCGATCAGCAGGACCGCCTTGATCATCTGGACCCAGGTGGTGCCCTTCATGCCGCCGATGGTCACGTAGACGATCATCAGGACGCCGACGAGCGCGACGACCGCCACCTTGCCGCCGTCGCTGGTGATGCCCAGGAGCAGCGAGACCAGGACGCCGGCCCCGGCCATCTGGGCGAGCAGGTAGAAGATCGAGACCACGATGGTGGAGGTGCCGGCGGCGGTGCGCACGGGTCGCTGGCGCATCCGGTACGCGAGGACGTCGCCCATCGTGTAGCGGCCGGAGTTGCGCAGCGGCTCGGCGACGAGCAGCAGGGCGACCAGCCAGGCCACGAGGAAGCCGATGGAGTAGAGGAAGCCGTCGTAGCCGAAGAGGGCGATGGCTCCGGCGATGCCGAGGAAGGACGCGGCGGACATGTAGTCGCCGGAGATGGCGAGGCCGTTCTGGAAGCCGGTGAACTGGCGGCCGCCCGCGTAGAAATCGGCGGCGTCCTTGGTCTGGCGGCCGGCCCAGACCGTGATGATCAGGGTGGCGACGACGAACAGCCCGAAGAGCGTGATGATGAGCGGGCGGTGCTCGGAGGCGCCGGCGGCGAGCGTCGTCAGCTGGTGCGTGCCGCTCATTCGGAGGCCTCCATCCGCGCCTTGATGGCCGCAGCCCTGGGGTCGAGCCTGGCGGCGGCGTGGCGCGCGTACAGCCATGCGATGAGGAAGGTCGTCGCGAACTGGGCGAGGCCCAGCACGAGGGCGACGTTGATGTTGCCGAAGACCTTGGTCCCCATGAAGCCGCCCGCGTAGTTGGACAGCAGGACGTAGAGCAGGTACCAGGCGATGAAGGCCACGGTGAGCGGGAAGGCGAAGGAGCGGTAGGAGCGGCGGAGTTCGGTGAACTCGGGGCTGTGCTGGACGCTCACGAACTCTTCTGCCGTGGGGCCCGCCAGGGGCGTTCCCGCGCTACCCGGAGGCGGCGCTGCTTCGGTGGTCACGGGGGAATCTCCTTGTGACGCAGGTGCGGTGGGGACGACGGACAAAACAACCTCCGTGTGGCGGGGTCGAAGGCGCTGACCCCCTTGGTCAACGGCACGGCCGGCGTGTCGGGATGGTTCAACACCTGTGGATTCTTCGGGAACTGATTTCTCGAACTGATGGCGGAAAGGGGAACGGCGGCACTAGGTTCGGTTGTCATGGACCCGTCCGACGCGACCGCGTGCGGACGGCTTTTTCACGATGATCTGGAGAACCCATGGCTCATCTGGGATCCGTCCGCCGGCGCGCACTGGCCGTGCCGGTCGGCCTGGCGCTCACCGCCTCGCTCGCCCTGCTGCCCTCGGTGTCGGCTTCCGCCGCCCCGCTGGGCGCCACCGCGGACACGGCGGCCGCGAAGGCCGCGACCACCGGACCCAAGCTGTCGTACGTGGCGAACCTGAACGCGTACGCCACGATGAAGGCGGCGAAGAAGGCCGTCGAGCGGGCCGGCGGAACGGTGGTGACGGCCTATGAGCAGATCGGGGTCGTCGTCGCACACTCCCAGAACCCGGACTTCGCCAAGCAGCTGCGCTCCCAGCGTGGGCTGTTCGTGTCGGTCGGCGCCACCCGGACGGCCCCGATGCAGGCGGTGCAGACCACCGACGAGGGCGCGACCCAGCTGCTGAGCGAGGCGGACGCCGCCAAGGCGGCGGCGCGGGCCCAAGAGGGTCAGGAGCCGCTCGAACCCAACCAGTGGGACCTGCGGACGATCAAGGCCGACGAGGCTCACAAGATCAACGATGGCAGCCAGGACGTCACGGTGGGCATCATCGACACGGGTGTGGACGACACCCACCCCGATCTCGCCCCGAACTTCTCCAAGGGCCAGTCGGCCAACTGCGTCGGCGGGGTCGCCGACACCACCGACGGCGCCTGGCGCCCGTACCCCGACGGCAGCGACCACGGCACGCACGTCGCCGGCACCATCGGCGCCCCGCGCAACGGCGTCGGCATCAGCGGTGTGGCGCCCGGCGTGAAGATCGCCGCGATCAAGGTGAGCGAGCCCGGGACCAGCCTCTTCTACACCGAGGCGGTCGTGTGCGGCTTCATGTTCGCCGCCGAGAAGGGGATCGAGGTGACCAACAACAGCTACTACGTCGACCCGTGGCTCTTCAACTGCAAGTCGGACGAAGACCAGAAGGCGCTGGTGGAGGCCATCGGCCGGGCCACCAAGTACGCCGAGCGCAAGGGCACCCTGCACGTGGCCTCGGCCGGCAACTCCAACCAGGACCTGGCCGCGGCCTCCCTGGAGGACACGACCAGCCCGAACGACACCACCCCCGTGACGCGCACCATCGACCCGAGGGTCTGCCTGGACCTGCCCACGCAGCTGCCGGGCGTGGTCACCGTCTCCGCGACCGGCGACAAGGGCCTGCGCTCGTACTACTCCAGCTACGGCCTCGGAGTCGTGGACGTCGCGGCCCCCGGCGGCGACAAGTGGCAGGTCCCGGCCACGCCGGACGCCAACGGGCGCGTGCTGTCGACCGTCCCGGGCGGCTACGGCTACAAGCAGGGCACCTCGATGGCCGCCCCGCACGTCGCGGGCGTCGCGGCGCTGCTCAAGAGCGCCCACCCGTCGGCCACGCCCTCGCAGCTCCAGGCGATGCTGAAGGCGCAGGCCACCAAGGCGGCCTGCCCGGCCCAGATCTACGACGCCACGGGCGCGCTGATCAACGCCACCACCTGCCAGGCCAAGTGGGGCCAGACCGGCTACTACGGCTACGGCGTCGTGGACGCCCTCAAGGCCGTGAAGTAGTACGGAACACCGTGACGGACGGGCCGGGCGGGGTGCTCCCCGCCCGGCCCGTCCGGCGCTCCGGCCGCGGTAAGGGCTTGATCAGCACCTTGAGCGCACTGCGGTCGCCCCTCGCGCGGTAGCCGTCCGGGACCTCGTCCAGGGACACGGTCCTGCGGTGCGAAGTCGTCCGGTCCTGTACGACTGTGGAACCGCCCTACCGTACGCCTGCTTCCCGGGGGGTCGCGCCCGTGGCCAGCAGGTACTGGGCTGCCACGTAGGTGGCCATGATCCAGAAGTCGGGGCGGGGCAGCTGCGGCCATGCGGCGACGCCGCCGGCGATGAGGGTGTCGGACAGCAGGAACAGCGCGCCGCCGATGCCGGCCCGCGGGCCGAGGGCGCTGGAGCGGAAGGCCATGGCGGTGAGCAGCAGGCTGTAGACGGCCACGGGGATCCGCAGGTCCGCGGGCAGATCGGCCCACAGCAGGGCGACGGTGCCGAGGAGGGCCAGGGTGTAGGCGCCCCCGAGGAGCGGGTTCGCGGGCCGCTTGCCGAAGAGGACGAGGTAGCAGACGTGCCCGACGGCGAAGGAGCCCATGCCGACCAGGAAGGCGGCCTCGGCGTCGAAGAGCAGGGCCAGATCCCCGCCCCAGCCGAACAGCAGGGCGGCGACCAGCAGGCGGGGCGCGCCCCGCGTGATCGCGTAGGCGGCGAGCAGCGGCATCAGCAGCGGCTTGGCGATGACGTGCCCGAGGTGCCAGTCGGCCAGCAGCGATCCGAGGTCGAGGGCGGTGGCGGCGGCGAAGCCGTAGAGCGCGAGGCGGCCGAGGCGCGCCCGGCCGGCCGCCGCCCGCGGGAGCGCCCAGGAGGGTGCGGGGCGGCCGGGGGACTCGGTGCTCACGCGGTGGTCTCCTGTACGGCCGGGTCGGCGGCGGGTGCGGGGACGGCTGCGGCGGGCTTGGCAGGCTCGGCCCCGGGTGTGGGGGCGGGCTGCCAGCCGGGGCCGCGGAAGACCCGGCCGGCCCGCTCGCTCCAGCTCCGGGCGGCGCGGACGTCCCGGGCGATGGCGGCGTACTCGTGGGTGGCGACGCGCAGCGGGTTGTAGGTGGTGATGTTCTTGGTGAGCCCGTAGACGGGCTTGTCGGTCTCGCCCACCCAGGAGCCGAACATCCGGTCCCAGATGATCAGGATGCCGCCGTAGTTGCGGTCCAGGTAACCGCCCTGGGACGCGTGGTGCACGCGGTGGTGGGAGGGGGTGTTGAAGACGTACTCGTAGGCCCGGGGCAGCTTCCCGATGCGCTCGGTGTGGACCCAGAACTGGTAGAGCAGGTTGATGCCGTAGCAGAACGGGATCACGGCCGGGTGCACCCCGACGGCCACCATCGGCAGGTAGAACCAGTAGGTCGTGGCACTGGTCCAGGGCTGGCGCAGGGCGGTGGTGAGGTTGAACTTCCGGCTGCTGTGGTGGACGACGTGGCAGGCCCACAGGATGCGGATGACGTGGTGGCTGCGGTGCTGCCAGTAGTAGAGGAAGTCCTGGGCGAGCAGCATCAGCGGGATGGTCCACCACAGCAACGGCACCCGCAGCGGGGTGAGTTCGTAGACGGCGGTGAAGACCGCGACCACCGGGATCTTCCAGAGGAGGTCGAAGCCGATGCTGCCGAGCCCCATGCTGATGCTGGTGACGGCGTCCTTGGTGTCGTAGCCCTGCGCGTCCTCGTCGGGATGGAGGCGGTAGCTCACCAGCTCGATGACGGTGAGCAGCACGAAGGCGGGTATGGACCACAGCACGACATCGGGCAGGTTCGGCATGTCCGCACCATAGAGGCGCCTTCGGGGGTGCCGCTAGAGGTTGTTACCGATCGGTATCCATCGAGGTTACCGACGGTTCGGTGAGGGCCTCTTCCCGCCGGGCGGCTCAGGTCCCCCTGGCCGCCCGGCAGGAGGGGCGCGCTACCAGACCCGGACCGAGCCGCCCCTGGCGAAGGCCGGGCTGGTGGCATCCGGTGGGACGGCCGCCAGGGGTTCGGCGATCTCCGAGACCAGGGGGCCGTGCTGGGCCGCGAGTGCGTCGAGCAGGGGCAGGTCGAAGCCGTAGACGCGGGCCGCGTTGCCGCCGACCATCGCGGCGACCTCCGCCCGCGGCAGGCCCGCGTAGGCGGTGCGGAGTCCTTCGCGGGAGTACGGGGCGGTGCCCTCGTCGTGGGGGTAGTCGCTGCCCCACATGATCTTGTCGAGGCCGATCCGGTCCCGCAGCGGGACCTCGTGGGGGCGCATGAAGCTCGCTCCCACGAAGCAGTTGTCCCGCCAGACCTCGCTCGGGCCCTTGCCCATCGCCTCGGCGAGGCCCGCCCCGAACTTGGACTCGGCCGTGGCCGACGCCGCGACCAGGCGGCCGTGATAGTAGTCCAGCATCTCCAACACGCCCGGGATCCAGCCGGAGCCCTGCTCCGTCAGGACCAGCTTGAGGCCCGGGTGGCGCCGGAACGCCCCGCCGAACACGAGGTGCCACAGGGCGCGGTGCGAGAACCAGGTGGTCTCCACCATGAAGACGGCCCGTGCCGCCGGCTCGTCGCCCAGCGGCGGCGACGCCGAGCCGCCGTGGTGGTTGACCGGGACGTCGAGCTCGTCGCACACCGCCCAGATGGGGTCGTAGGCGGCCGAGTACAGCTCGGGGACCGCCGAGCCGGGCGGTACGCCGGGCAGCAGGATGCCGCCCGTCAGGCCGGCCTCCCGGACGCGGCGGATCTCCGCCACCGCCGCGTCCACGTCGTTCAGCAGGATCTGCGCGACACCCGCCCGCCGGCCCGGGGCGTCCGCGCAGAAGTCCGCCAGCCAGCGGTTGTGTGCCTGGAGGCCGGCCCGGCGCATCGCGTACTCCGCGGCCGTCGGCGGCTGCGCCATCAGCGATGCCTTGGGGAAGAACGGCGGGATGGTGTTGGGGAAGACGACCTCGGCGACGATGCCGTCCGCCTCCAGTTCCGCCAGGCGCCGCGCGGAGTTCCAGTTGCGGTCCGCGGTGTCCGCGAGGAGGTCCTCGTACGGGTTCACGTAGGTGGCGGCCCAGGCGTCGAACTCGTCGTGGTACCGCTTCTCCAGGTACGGCTTGTAGTCCAGGAGGTCGGCCCCCGCGTGGCAGTCCGCCGAGATCACCGTGTAGCGGTCCCCGCCGGTCACCGCGACACCCCCAGGACGGGGAAGTCGTGGTCCGTCAGCCAGTGGCGGCCCACCTCGCGCGAGCGCGCCCAGGAGGCCGCCACCGCCGCCTGGTCCGGGGACTGGCCCAGCTCGGCCGGGGTAGGGCCGATCCGGCGGGAGAGCGGGGCCAGCTTCTCGGTGTCGAAGCCGAAGACCTCCGCCGCGGCGAGCCCGAGCATCCGCCGGGTCTCGTCGACGGGGATGTCGTGGAAGGTCTTGCGCAGCCAGGTGCGGGTGTCGGGCCAGGTGCCCTCGGGGTGCGGGAAGTCCGAGCCCCACAGGATGTTGTCCACGCCGATCTCGTAGCGCTGGGCCAGTTCGCGCCGTTTGGTGTTCGTCGCGCAGACGAAGACCTGGCGGTCCAGGTACTCGCTCGGCGGCCGCTTCAGCTCCTCGAAGGGCGAGAGCTTCTTGCCGCCGTGCGCGCCGAGGTAGAGCCGGTCCATGAACCACAGCTGGTTGGGCAGCCACCAGCAGCCCGACTCGGCGACCCCGAACCTCAGGCCCGGGTGCCGCTCGAACACCCCCGACCAGAGCAGGAACCACAGCGGGCGGGCCGGCCACCAGGTGACCTCGGAGACGAAGATGCCCAGGTGGTCTCCGTACTCGTGGCGCGGCGAGGATCCGGAGTGGGTGAGGACCGGCATCCGCGTCTCGGCCGCCGCCGCCCAGACGGGGTCGTAGCGGCGGTCGTGGTAGGGCGCCTTGTCCACCCACATGGCGGGGATCATCAGCGCGCCCAGCCCGGACTCCTTGGCCCGGTGGATCTCGGCGACGACCTTGTCCGGCTCGCCCGTGACGGGCAGCAGCGCGACGCCGCAGTGGCGCTCGGGGTTCTGCGAGACGAACTCGGCCAGCCAGCGGTTGTGCGCCTGCGCGCCCGCCATGCCGAGCTCGGGGTCCTGGTCGCCGGAGAGTCCGAGCCCCACCCCGAAGGGGGCCGCGGTCTGGCTGTCGACGGCGTCCGCGTCGGGGAAGACGACCTCGGCGGCTACGCCGTCGCCGTCGAGTTCCTTCAGCCGCTGCCCCGTGTCCCAGCCTCCCCGGAGGCCCTCCTCGTGATCGTGGAACCACTTCTCGGCGAAGGCCTCGTTGCGGACGCCCAGCCGGGTTGCCTCCGCGCGGCGGGCGTCGCGCTGGCCGAGGAACTCGTCGAACTGCGGGTGGAAACGGGAGTCGAGGTAGGGGCGGTACCGCTCGGTGGGCAGGCCCGCGTGGCAGTCGGAGGAGATGATCAGGTACGGGTCTTCGTACGGTGTGTCGCTCGCGGTGTCGCTCATGGCGGACGCTCCTCAGTCGAGGATGAAGCTCTCCAGGTAGGCGGGGTTCGCGCGGTCGAGCATCGACTGCGACCGGGCGCGGATCTGCCGGTCGCTGTGCTCGCTCGGCGGCAGCATCCAGAAGCGGTCGGCGCGGATGCCGTCGACGACGTGCTCGGCGACCTCCTCGACAGGGGTGAAGTCCACCTCGTGGCCGGCCTGCCTCATGGCGGCCTCGTACTGGTCGAGGGTGCGGTAGGGGGTCCTGCGCGGGCGCTGCTTCGCGTACCGCTCGGGCCGGTTGCGGTGGGACTCCCACAGTCCGGTGCGCAGCATGTGCGGGCCGGGGAAGAGCACGGAGGCTCCGACGGCGGCGCCCTCCGCCTTGAGGTGGGCGTAGAGGGACTCGGTCATGGTGACCACGGCGGCCTTGGTGACGGCGTACACGGAGGCGGTGGGCAGCGGGGCGATGCCGCCGTCGCCGGAGGAGGTGTTGACGACGTGGCCGGGGGCGCCGCCCGCGATCATGCGGGGGACGAAGGCCTGGATGCCGTGGAAGACGCCCCACACGTTGACGGAGAAGGCCCACTTCCAGTCGTTGGGCTCGTGCTCCCACATCCGGCCCTCCGCTCCGGAGCCGACGCCCGCGTTGTTGCAGAGCACGTGGACGGCGCCGAAGGCGTCGTACGCGGCGTCGGCGAGGGCGAGCACGCAGTCGCGGTCGCCGACGTCGACGGTCCGGGCGAGGACCCGGGCTCCGTCCGCGGCGAGTTCGCCGGCCGCCTTGCGCAGGGCGGCCTCCTCGACGTCGGCGAGGACCACGGCCAGTCCCTCGGCGGCGAAGCGGCGGGCCAGGGCGAGGCCGATGCCGCCGGCGGCTCCGGTGACGACGGCCACCTGGCCGGGTTCGAGCCGCATCTCACAGGCTCCCTTCGGGTGGTCCGTCGAGGACCTGCACCGGGTCGTCGTAGCGCTGGTGGATGTACGGGAGGAGGGCCCGGGCGCTGACCCGTTCGACGACGCGGCCCTTCTGGTCGGTGGTCTTCTCGCCGATGGTGATCTCCACGATCCGGCGGACGGGGAGGTCGGCTACGGGATCGAACATCGACTCGCGCAGGACGATGTCGCCGGTGACGTGCTCCAGCCTGCGGACCTTCTCGTTGCGGACGCAGTGCACGAGGACCGGGTCCGCCTCGAAGCCCGAACCGTCCACGGCGGGAAGGAACTTGAAGTAGAAGTCGGTCTTCCGGGTGGGCTCGGGCAGCGGGAGCGGGCGATCCACGGCGCCGCGCACCTCGACGAAGGCGATGCCGTGCCGGGCGAGGGCGGCCCGGACGACGAGGCCGTCGCGCTCGACGGTGACCTCGCCCAGCTTCTTCGGTTCGCCGAAGACCTCGCGGCCACCGGTCAGGGCGCGTTCGTGGGTCATCGGCATGACCAGCGGATACCAGCCGCCCACGCCGTCGTGCCGGGCGGCGACGGCCACCGAGCCGGCGCCCAGCGGGTAGCCGGGCAGGTCGACCTTGCTGATGCTCGCCCGCACGAGGGGCCGGTCGGCCGGCTTGAGCGGCGGCGGGAGGACCGCGGCGACCACGTCCGGATCGGTCTCCCAGACGGCCACCACACCGGTGGACCAGATGTCGGGGAGCTTGGAGCTCTTCTCGCGCGACGCGGCGATCTCGGCCTCGGTCCGCGCTCCGTACCGTACGCGTGCCATGTCTCGCACCATCTCTCGTCTAGGGCGGAGTCGGTTCTGTAACACAGTTACACCGCCGCGGATGAAGGGTAAAGTCCTCTGCACACACCAGAACTGACGTATCGACAGATGCCACCGGAAGATCGGCGGGCCGCTGACATGGCCAGATCCTCGCTGACCCGCGACGAGGTGCTGGACGCCGCCGCGTCCCTGGTCAGGCAGCGCGGCCCGGCCGCGCTCACGATGCGGGGACTCGCCGCCGAGCTGGGCACCGCGGTGACCTCCATCTACTGGCACGTCGGCAACCGCGAATCGCTGCTCGACGCCCTCGTGGAGCGGACCGTGCAGGAGATGGGCGCGATCCGCCCCGCCGGCCGCACCCCGGCCGAGCGGATCGTGTCCGTCGCCCGGATCCTGCGCCGCGAGCTGCGCGAACGCCCGCACCTGATCGCGATGGTCCACGAACGCGGTCTCACGGAGCGGATGTTCCTCCCCGCCCAGCAGGCGCTCGTCCACGAGGTGCACGCCGCGGGCCTGCGCGGCGGTCGGGCGGCCGACGCGGTGCGCGCGGTGCAGTTCCAGATCGTCGGGTTCCTGCTGGTCGAGCGCAACCGCGAGCGCTCCCCCGCCCAGTCCCCGGCCGAGAGCGAGCTCTGGGACCCGGCCGCGGCCCCGCACGACCCGGCGCTCGCCCGCGCGCTGGCCCGGCCGGCCGACCCGGAGCGGCTGTTCCTGCTGTCCGTACGCGCCCTGGTGACGGCCCTGCTGGCGGCGCCGCCACAGGCTCCGGGAACTGCTCGGTAAATCGGTTTGCGCCGCGGCGCGGCCGTGGTTGTATCTGATGCGCGGGGGCGGCTCCGCGACGTGCTTCCTTCTCACTTTCCTATGACGACGCAGCGCGTCCCCTCTCCGCCCCTGCCCCACCTCTCTCCCCCGTTCCGGAGGACTCCCCCCTTTGCCCGAGCTGTCGACCGTCCTGCTGCGCCGTCTCCACACCGTGTACGTCGACCAGGCCGGGCCGCGCCCCGGCGATCCGTCCACGACCGAGGGCCTGACCGCCCTGGAGGCCGAACTCCTCGACCGGGGCTTCGCCCTGACGGCGCCGCTGCGCTCCGCACTCGCCTGGCTCGGCCCCTCAGGGCTCGCCGACGCCGGCACCTCGCTCGTCCGCGACATCGACGTCCTGCTGGGCGCCGACCGCACCCACATGCCGCTCTTCCGCACCTTCCCGGCCTCCGTACCCGACGACACCCACGGGCTGTGGCTCGACCGGGTCTTCGCGCTGCTCCTGCAGTGGCCCGCACAGCCGTGCGTGCTGTGCACGACCATCGGCAGCGTCCACCCCGTCTCCCCCTGCGCCCACCTCGTCTGCCGCAGCTGCTGGGACGGCTCCGTCTACACCGGCTGCCCGATCTGCCACCGCCGGATCGACCCCGCCGACCCCTTCCTGGACCCGGCCGCCGAGCGGCCCGGACGGCCCGCGCCCGGGGAGCCCGCGGGTCCGCTGCGGCTGCTGAACCTGGGCACCGACCGCGCGGCCGACGCGGTCACCGCCCTCGGCCGACTGCTCGCCCGCCGGACCCCGCTGTCGGCCCAGGACACCGAGGAGGCCAAGGTGCTGCTCGCCGCCGCGCCGGCCGGCCTCGACTGGCTGCCGGACGCCATCTTGGTGCGGGAGACCAAGGCCATGGTGCTCGGCACCCTGCTGCGCGAGCGCCGCACCGGGGAGGCCGTACGAGCCGTCCTCCCCCGGTGGCTGACCACCGCCACCGACGTGCTGCGGCTGCTCGCCGTCTGGTCCGGCGGCGGGGCCGACCTGCTGGCGCCGCCCCGGATGCGTTCCCTGCCGCGCCCGCTGCGCCGCGAACTGCTCGCCGTGCTGGACGGGCTGGACCCGGCGCTGCTCGTCGAGGACGTCCTGCGCCACCCCGACCCCTGGAAGCGGGCCGCCGAGATCCTGCACCCCTTCGAGCAGCACGGGCGGCACCCCCGGGCCGCCCTGGCGTTCGCCGTACTGCGCGGGACCGACGTCCACGGCACCGCGCTGGGCGAGGCGCTGCTGGCCACCGCCGCCGAACACCCGGGGGCCGTAAGGGTCGACGGCTCCCGCATCCGGGCCGCCACCTGGACCGGCCGAGCCGAGGAGGCCTTGCGCGGACCGGACCCGGACCTCGCCCTCGCCGTCCTCGCGCAGCGGCCCGGGGAACTCGTACGGCGCCTCGACCATCTGCTGCGCCGGTACGCGGCCGACGCCCTGCCCGAGCAGGTCGCGGCGGTGCTGGAGCAGCGGCTGCCGAAGGCGGGGCCGGGGCCGGTGCTGTCCGCGCTGGGGCGGCTGCGGATCCGCCATCTGCCCGGTACCCGCAGGGTGTTCTTCCCGCGCGGCCAGGTCGCGCACTCCTACACCGTGGACGACACCCGGGTCCCGCTCGCCGAGCCGGTGACCCGCGCGGTGACCGGCCTGTTCGAGCGGGAGCTGCTGCGCCGGCTGGCGGCGGCCGAGCCGTACGAGGTGGCGGTCCTCGACTCGCGCCTGACCCACCTGCACGTCCCGTCGGCCGAGCGGGCAGCGGCCAAGGCCCTGGTCACCGTCCCCAAGGGCAGCTTCCAGAGCCTGCCCGACGGCGAGGTGCTGCGGATGTTCCTGCACTGGACGCAGCCGCCGAAGAAGACGGTGGACCTCGACCTGTCGGTGGTGCTGTTCGACGGGGACTGGAACTACGCCGGCCTGTGCGACTACACCAACCTCGTCCACGGCGGGCGGGCCGTCGTCCACTCCGGGGACCTCACCTCCGCCCCCGCACCCGCCGGGGCGAGCGAGTACGTGGACATCGACCTCGACGCCCTGGCCGACACCGGCGTGCGCTTCGCCATGCCCGTCGTCTTCAGCTACAACAACATCCCCTTCGAGCTGCTGCCCGACGCCTTCGCCGGCTTCATGGCCCTGCCGAGCCGCTCCGGGCGCACCTCCCGCTACGACGCACGGACCGTGCGGCAGCGCTACGACCTGGTCGGCAACTCCCGGATCCACGTGCCGCTGCTCGTCGACCTGGAGCGGCGCGGCTTCCTGTGGACGGACGTGCACCTGCCGGACGACGAGGGCTACCACAGCGTGTGTGCGCACCGGGAGGACCTGGCCCGGATCGGCCGGGACCTCTTCCAGTACTTCTCCACCGGCCGCACCACCCTGTGGGAGCTGGCGGGGTGGCACGCGGCGGCGCGCTGCGAGGAGGTCGTCGTGCTGCGCCGCACGCCCCGGCCGAGCGATCCCGACGAGCTGTGGACCTACCGGCGCCGGGCGGACGAGGACCGTGAGGCCTTCGCCGCGCGGCTGCTCGGGCTGCGCGATCCGGACACCGCGCTGCCCTCACCGGAGGTGGAGGCCCTCGCGGGCGCGGCCGCCTCGGGCAGGTCGGCCCTGCTCGCGCTGGTGGACGGCGACGTGGCGCCGTCCGGTGCGCGGGGGTCCGCATACCGGTTGCTGCCGGGGCCCGTTGACGGCTGCGGGCTCGAACAGCTGGCCGCCGGAGACCTGGTCTCGGCCCTGGGCTGACCCAGGGTGGGGCGGCGGTGTCAGTCCGTGCCGATATCCTCTGTGACCATGCTCGACGACCGTACGACCGCAGAGACGACGTGGCCGACCGCGTACCCACAGGGGTACGCGGTCGTCGACGTGGAGACGACCGGGCTCGCTCGCGACGACCGGATAGTCTCCGCCGCCGTCTACCGGCTCGACGCACAGGGCAACATGGAGGACCACTGGTACACGCTGGTCAACCCGCAGCGGGACCCGGGGCCGGTGTGGATCCACGGTCTGACGAGTGACGTGCTCGCCGGTGCGCCGCTCTTCAGGGACATCGCCGAGGAGTTCGCCGGTCGGCTCGCGGACCGCGTCCTGGTCGCGCACAACGCCATCTTCGACTGGCAGATGATCGCCCGGGAGTACGCGCGCGCCGAGACGACCGCGCCGGTCCGTCAGCGGCTGTGCACCATCGCCCTGTCGAAGGAGCTGAACCTCCCGCTGCCCAACCACAAGCTGGAGTCGCTCGCCGCGCACTTCGGCGTGGTCCAGCAGCGCGCCCACCACGCCCTCGACGACGCCCGCGTGCTCGCGGAGGCCTTCCGTCCGTCGCTGCACGCGGCGGCGCAGGGCGGCGTACGGCTGCCCCTGCTGGAATGCCGGCCGCTGACGGAGTGGTCGGACTCCGCCGCCGCCCCGCGCGTGGGCCACCAGGCGTCGTACCGGGGCGGCAGCTGGCGGCCCTCGCGCAAGCGGCCGCCGTGCCCGCACCCCAACCCGGGGCGGTTCGAGGACGGCAAGCCGCTGAAGCAGGGCATGCGGATCGCGTTCTCCGGCGACACCTCGGTGGAGCGGGAGCTGTTGGAGGACCGGGCGGTCGAGGCGGGCCTGCACGTGGCGACGAGTGTGTCGCGGCTCACCAGCCTCCTGGTGACGAACGACCCCGACTCGGCGACCTCCAAGACGGTCAAGGCGAAGTCCTTCGGCACCCCCGTCGTCGACGAGGCGGCCTTCACACAGCTGCTGCGGGACGTGGCCCCGGCCGGGGACTGAGCGGCCCGGGCGCCGCCCGTTGGGCCGCTCGGGTGTCCGCGCGACGACTCACCAGGGTGGATCTTGTTCCGCCGCTCCGCCGTGCGCAGCATGCGGCGCATGGCACGTTGTGAGGTCTGCGGAAACGACTACGGCATGTCCTTCGAGGTGCACGCGCAGGGCGCGGTGCACGTCTTCGACTGCTTCTCCTGCGCCATCCACCGCATGGCGCCCATCTGCGAGCACTGCCGGGTCCAGATCATCGGGCAGGGCGTCGAGGTCGAGGGCCAGTGGTTCTGCGGCGGGCACTGCGCCCGCGCGGAAGGGAAGGTGGGCATCGTCGACCACGTCTGACCGCCGCTCCGTCTCCTTACCCCGACCCCGGAGGGCCACCCGGCCGCCGGGGTCGTGCTCGGCCGGGGTACCGTCGTGGGCGTGTACCGCTTTGTGCTGACCCGGCAGTGGGTGTGCCTCACCCTCGTCGCCCTCGTCCTCATCCCCGTGATGATCAAGCTGGGGTTCTGGCAGTACCACCGCCATGTGCACCGGGTCGCGCAGAACCAGCTGATCGAGGCGAACCTGCGGGCGAAGCCCGTCCCCATGACCGAGGTCACCTCCCCCGGCCACAAGGTCCCCCGCGCCGACTTCTGGCGCGCTGTCACCGCGACCGGCACGTACGACTCCGCGCACGAGGTGGTCGTACGGATGCGCACCTCGAACGACGACAAGGTCGGCTTCCATGTCCTGACCCCGCTCGTCCTCGGCGACGGCCGGGTGGTGCTGGTCGACCGCGGCTGGGTGCCGGGCGGCGACGACCCGCGCGCCTATCCGCCGGTGCCGGCGGCGCCCGCGGGCGAGGTGACGGTCACGGGGCGGCTGAAGGCCGACGAGACGAGCGGCGGCAGCGGCATCAAGGACCGCAAGGGCCTGCCCGACCGTCAGGTGATGCTGATCAACAGCGGGCAGCAGGCGGAGTACCTGGGCCGGCCCGTCCTCGGCGGGTACCTGGAGCTGACCGATCCGGATCCGGGTGACGGCGGTCCGGAGACCGTCGCCGACCCTGACCACGACGCGATCGGCGCGCACATGGCCTACGCGGTCCAGTGGTGGCTGTTCGCCTCCGCGGTCCCGGTGGGCTGGCTGGTCCTCGTCCGCCGCGAGAGGCGCGACCGCGAGGAGGCGGCGGCCCGGGCCGAAGCCGCCGAGCAGGAGCCCGCGACCGCGTAGCGTGTCGGGCATGGATCTTGGACTGAAAGACCGTGTCTACATCGTCACCGGGGCCACGCGCGGCCTCGGCATGGCCTGCGCCCGGGAACTGATCGCCGACGGCGCGAAGGTCCTCGTGACGGGCCGGGACGAGCAGCGGACGGCCGCCGCGGCCGCCTCGCTCGGCCCCGACGCCGCGGGTGTCGCCGCGGACAACGCGGACCCGGCGGCGGCCGGCCGGCTCATCGCCGCCGCGCACGAGCGCTTCGGCCGCTTCGACGGCATCCTCATCAGTGTCGGTGGACCCGTCCCGGGCTTTGCCGTCGACAACACCGACGAGCAGTGGTCGGCGGCCTTCGAGTCGGTCTTCCTCGGTGCGGTGCGCCTCGCCCGGGCGGCCGCCGCGGCGCTGGGCGAGGGCGGGGTCATCGGCTTCGTCCTGTCGGGCTCGGTCCACGAGCCGATCCCCGGTCTGACCATCTCCAACGGGCTGCGCCCGGGTCTGGCCGGCTTCGCGAAGTCCCTCTCGGTGGAGCTCGGTCCGCGCGGGATCCGCGTCGTCGGTCTGCTGCCGGCCCGTATCGACACCGACCGGGTGCGGGAGCTGGACGCGCTGTCCGGCGACGCCGAGGCGGCCCGCGCGGGCAACGAGTCCCGCATCCCGCTGCGCCGGTACGGCGCCCCGGAGGAGTTCGGCCGTACGGCGGCTTTCCTGCTCTCACCGGCCGCCTCGTACCTGACGGGCGTGATGCTTCCGGTCGACGGCGGCTCCCGGCACGGCTTCTGACCGTCCGTCCCGGCACCGGGCCCCTCTGCGAGCCCGCCCGCCCGGCGGCTGCCCGCCCGGCGGCTGCCGCGACGGCCGTCAGCTGACGCGGCGGGCGCGGTGGGACGTGACCTTGAAGCGGGCGTCCGCCGACAGGTCCGGGAGGCCCGCGGAGGTCCGGGCGTGGGTCAGGACCGGTCCCGCCAGTCCGGCCAGCGTGTCGGCCGGGACGGCGTGGGGCTCCAGCTCCACCGCCACCCGCAGGGCGGGAGAGCCGCGCCGCCCGCGCAGTACGACCCGGCAGCCGGCGACCCCGTCCAAGGCACCGGCCTCGGCGGCGACGGCGTCCGCCAGGGCTGGGCCGCGCAGCACGGCGAAGGCTCCGTCCCCGGTGTCCACGGCGACCGTCCGCAGCCGCGCGCGCTTCAGCTGGGCCAGCAGCCACCACAGGGCCAGCAGCACGCACACGACGAGCGCGGCGATCAGCGCCCACCACCACCAGCCGTCGGCGTGCAGGTACCGGCGCCGGTCGGCGGCGCTCAGCAGGGGCGCGGCGCGGCCGCCCAGCGGCCGTACGGCCGTCAGCAGTACGACGCCGGCCGCCAGCAGCACCGCGCCGGCCACCGCCAGCAGGATCCGGTTCACGGTTCCGATCAATCCGCTCGCCTCCTGACCTTCAGGCGCGGCCGCGGCGGGTGCACGAGGCCCAGTTCGTCGATGCCGACGGCGATCACCGCGTCCAGGTCGGCCCGTACCGCGTCCAGTTCGCGGAAGTGGGACGTGGCCCGCACCCGGACGCGGGAGCGGCCCATCCGGACCCGGGCGGACCGTACGCCGGGCACTTCCATGGCCCGGTCACGCAGCACCTGGGCGGCGTCCCTGCGGCCGATCCCGGCCCGCAGCCGAGGGCCGGCCTGCTGGTCGCCGTCCTGCTCACCGGGGCTCCTCATCATCAGGATCCTGCGGATCCCGGGGGTGAAGGCCAGCAGCAGGAGCACCGCTCCGGCCAGGACCAGGATCCCGCCGGCCACCTGCACCTCCGGGTCGGCCGGGGTGTAGACCTCCAGCCGGTGGGCGAGTTCGCGGCGCCAGGCCATGGCGGGGCGGTCGGCCCGTACTGCGGCCAGGTCGTAGAGGAACAGACCCACCACCGCCAGCACGAGCAGGGCGACGAGGGCCGCGGGGATGCGGCGGGCGGAGCGGAATCGGCGTGCCGTCACCGCAGCCGCCGGTCCCGCCCGGCGCCGGTCCGGGTGTGGGCGGAGTGCAGGTGCTCGATGTCGACGTCCACCTCGGGTACGGACATGTTCGCGCACTCCTCGACGCGGCGTACGACGCGGCTGCGCACGGCCGCGCACTGGGCGCCGAGGTCCGAGGGGTAGTCGAGCTCCAGGCTCACCCGGACCCGTGCGATGTCGTGGTGCACGGTGACGGTGGCGTGCGGGGGCGGGCCGGAGCTTCCGGCGAGCGCCTCCCGGGCGGCCTGCGCGGCGATCTTGGCGACGACCCGGTCGGCGATCCGGGTGGCCCCGCGGTCGCCTGCGGCCACCGCGGCCGGGGTGGCCCGTGCGCCGGTGCGCGGCGCTGCGGGGTCCGGCGCTGCTGGGTCCGGCGGGGTGGGGTCCGGCGGGGTGGACTGCGGCGGAGTGCTCACCCCGGCTCACCTCCGCCGGTCGTCGCGGCGGCGGAACAGGTCCCCGGGATCCAGGTCCCCGTCGAGGAAGCGACCGGCGACGAAGCCGACGGCTCCGAGGGCCGCGACCAGCAGGAAGGCACCGAAACCGCCGAAATAGCCGGCGAACCCCAGGGCCATACCGGCCAACATGCCGGCGACCGCCATGCTCATGTGCGGGCTCCTCTCGGCTACTGGAGTCGGGACTCCGGCTCCTCGTCGGGCTCGTCAGGCAGCTTGACGTCGCTCACGGCGATGTTGACCTCGACGACCTCCAGGCCGGTCATGCGCTCGACCGCGGAGACGACGTTCTCACGGACCGCCCGTGCCACGTCACGGATCGACACGCCGTAGTCGACGACGATCTCCAGGTCGAGGGCGGTCTGGACCTCGCCGACCTCGGCCTTGACCCCGCGGCTGACCGAGGCTTTGCCGCCGCCGGGAACGCGGTCGCGGACGGCGCCGAACGTACGGGAGAGGCCGCTGCCCAGGGCGTGCACGCCGACCACTTCACGGGCGGCGAGGCCGGCGATCTTCTCGACCACCCCGTCCGCGATGGTCGTGCGCCCCCGGTCGCCGGGTGCCTTGTGGGAGCCCCCTGATGCGGTGTCGGTCATCGCGTGTCCCTTCACGTATACGGACTCACTCCGCTCCACGTTAGGCGCGCGGAGCCAGGAAGGCGCCCCGGGGCTACGCCGACCGGCGTGGTCCCGGGGCGCCACATGCCTTCGCGGGTGGGGGCGGGGGTCAGTCCGAGAGGCCCGCCAGGTCCCGCAGGCGGCGTGCCTGGGCCGCACGCTCTGCGGCGCGCTGGTCGTCGTAGGGGCGGGTCTGCGCGGAGCGCAGCAGGGTCTTCGTCTCGATCACGGCGTCCCGCGGCGGGGCCAGCAGGGCGGTGGTCAGGTCCTGGACGGCGGCGTCGAGCTCGTCCGCCGGAACGACCAGGTTGGCGAGGCCGACCCGCTCCGCCTCCTCGGCGTGCACGAAGCGGCCCGTCGCGCAGATCTCCAGCGCGCGGGCGTAGCCGACCAGGGAGGCCAGCGGCTGGGTGCCGGCCAGGTCGGGGACCAGTCCCAGGCTCGTCTCGCGCATGGCGAACTGCACGTCGTCGGCGACAACGCGCAGGTCGCACGCGAGTGCGAGCTGGAAGCCGGCGCCGATCGCGTGCCCCTGCACGGCGGCGACGGAGATGATGTCGTTACGCCTCCACCAGGTGAACGCCTCCTGGTACTCGGAGATGGTGGCGTCGAGCCGTTCGTCCGAACCGCGCGCCAGATCGAGGAAGGACGGCTCGCCCTCGAAGCCTTCGGGGGTGAACGCCTGCCGGTCGAGCCCGGCGGAGAAGGACTTGCCCTCGCCGCGCAGCACCACGACCCGGACGGTGCCCGGCAACGTCCTTCCCGCCTCGACCAAAGCCCTCCAGAGCGCGGGGGACTGGGCATTTCGCTTGGCCGGATTGGTCAGTGTCACCGTGGCGACCGTGTCGTCGACGGTGAGCCGTACGCCGTCCTTGTCGAGCAGAGCCATCTGTATGCCTCCGGTGTGCAGTCGGCCGCAAGCTCGGCCTAAGTGACTGCACAGTAACCACCCGGTCGGCCGGCAGGCCGACCGGGGGTCACCGGAGGGGACGTCGGATCATGTGAGCCTCGGAGCCGTTGGAGCGTTGGAACCGATGGATCCGGGGTCAGGCCGTAGCCGCCTTCTTGCCACGCGTCGCGCCACCGCGGCCACGCAGCGAAACCCCGGACTCACTGAGCATCCGGTGGACGAATCCGTAGGACCGGCCGGTCTCTTCGGCCAGCGCCCGGATACTCGCACCGGAGTCGTACTTCTTCTTCAGGTCTGCCGCGAGCTTGTCGCGCGCGGCGCCGGTCACCCGGCTGCCCTTCTTCAGAGTCTCGGCCACCCGTGCCTCCTCGTGGGAAGTGCGCTCTGGACTTCTCATGATCACCCCTCCCCGGCTTCCTGGCCACCCATTCAGCAAGGTCGGTACGACGGCATTTCCCGAGCCGTGGACGACCGAGCAGAACGGAATCCCTTCTTCCGCTGCATGACTTCCGTCACACTTCGCCGACCGCCCCAGGAATCTCCAGGTCAGGGGCCGGACCGCGGAAAACCGACGGCCCCGGTCGCGCACCTTCGCGGGTGCGGCCGGGGCCGTCGTACGACGCGCAACGGTACGAGACCGTCTCACTCAGATGATGGATCACCCCTGAGCCGAATGATCCATAAGGAACTGGATCAGTGCCGGGACGGGAATCCCGCACCGTCCCGGCCCAGCCGGGCGGCGGTCAGGCGAGGGCCACCAGGTCGCGGTAGTCCGGCCCCCACAGGTCCTCGACGCCGTCCGGCAGCAGGATGATCCGCTCCGGTTCGAGGGCCTCGACGGCGCCCTCGTCGTGCGTGACGAGGATGACCGCGCCCTTGTACGTGCGCAGCGCGCCCAGGATCTCCTCGCGGCTGGCCGGGTCGAGGTTGTTCGTGGGCTCGTCGAGGAGCAGCACGTTCGCCGAGGAGACGACCAGCGTGGCCAGGGCCAGGCGGGTCTTCTCGCCGCCGGAGAGCACGCCCGCGGGCTTGTCGACGTCGTCGCCGGAGAAGAGGAAGGAGCCGAGCGTCTTGCGCACGGCGACCAGGTCCAGGTCGGGTGCGGAGGAGCGCATGTTCTCCAGGACCGTGCGCTCCGGGTCCAGGGTCTCGTGCTCCTGGGCGTAGTAGCCGAGCTTGAGGCCGTGGCCGGCGACGACCGTGCCGGTGTCGGGCTTCTCGGTGCCCGACAGCAGACGGAGCAGGGTGGTCTTGCCGGCGCCGTTGAGGCCGAGGATGACCACGCGGGAGCCCTTGTCGATGGCCAGGTCGACGTCGGTGAAGATCTCCAGGGAGCCGTACGACTTCGACAGGCCCTCGGCGGTCAGCGGGGTCTTGCCGCAGGGCGCCGGATCCGGGAAGCGCAGCTTGGCGACCTTGTCGGAGACGCGGACGGCCTCCAGGCCGGACAGCAGCCGCTCGGCCCGCTTGGCCATGTTCTGCGCGGCGACCGTCTTGGTGGCCTTGGCGCGCATCTTGTCGGCCTGCGAGTTCAGGGCCGCGGCCTTCTTCTCGGCGTTCTGGCGCTCGCGCTTGCGGCGCTTCTCGTCGGCCTCGCGCTGCTGCTGGTAGAGCTTCCAGCCCATGTTGTAGACGTCGATCTGGGCGCGGTTGGCGTCCAGGTAGAACACCTTGTTCACGACGGTCTCGACGAGGTCGACGTCGTGGGAGATCACGACGAAGCCGCCGCGGTAGTTCTTGAGGTAGTCCCGCAGCCAGACGATCGAGTCGGCGTCGAGGTGGTTCGTCGGCTCGTCGAGGAGCAGGGTGTCGGCGTCGGAGAAGAGGATCCGGGCCAGCTCGACGCGGCGGCGCTGGCCGCCGGAGAGGGTGTGCAGCGGCTGGCCGAGGACCCGCTCGGGCAGGCTGAGCGCGGCCGAGATCGTCGCGGCCTCGGACTCGGCGGCGTACCCGCCCTTGGTGAGGAACTCGGTCTCCTGGCGCTCGTACTGCTTGAGCGCCTTCTCGCGGGTGGCGCCGGAGCCGGTGGCGATGCGCTCCTCGTTCATCCGCATCTTCTTGATGAGGACGTCGAGGCCGCGCGCGGAGAGGATCCGGTCGCGGGCCAGTACGTCGAGGTCACCGGTGCGCGGGTCCTGCGGCAGGTAGCCCACCTCGCCCGAACGGGTGATGGAGCCGCCGGCGGGCTGGCCCTCCCCCGCGAGGCACTTGGTGAGGGTGGTCTTGCCGGCGCCGTTGCGGCCGACGAGGCCGATGCGGTCGCCCTTGGCGATGCGGAAAGAGGCGGACTCGATGAGGACGCGGGCGCCGGCGCGCAGCTCTACGCCGGTGGCGGTGATCACGGAAATACTCCAGGGCGGGTGGGGACGGCGGAAGGGGGCAGGACGCGAGGCTTCGACGCCGCTAATCCGCGAGGAGATTTGCCATGGGAGACATTCTACCGGGGGTGTGCAACTGGTTTCCGGGGCGGCGGCCCGGCGGCCCGGCCGCCGCCCCGTCCGCTCCCCCGGGCCCCCGTCCGGCCCGGCCGCGTCGGCTTCACGGCCGACCGGCGGGTTCTGCCAGGGCTACCGGACCGGCGACATGGCCCGGTGCAACACCTTCCGCTGACCGTCGTCGGCGCCTGCCATGCTGTGTGACGCGGGTCACCGTCACGAGAGGGAGTGATCGTCATGGCAGGCGTTCCGTCCATCTGTCCCACGCTGGTCTACCGCGACGCGAAGGCGGCGATCAAGCTGCTGACCGAGGCCTTCGGCTTCAGCCAGGTCGCGGTGTACGAGGGGGACGACGGCTCGGTGGTGCACGCGGAGCTGGCGTACGGCAACGGTGTGGTGATGCTGGGCAGCAAGGGCACGGGCGGGGCCTTCGACAAGGCCATGGAGGGCGCCGGCCCCTCGGGGGTCTACGTCGTGGTCGACGACGTGGACGCCCACCACGGGCGGGCCGTCGAGCACGGTGTGGAGATCCTGATGGGACCCACCGACCAGGACTACGGCTCCCGTGACTACATGGCCCGGGACGGCGAGGGCAACATCTGGAGCTTCGGCACGTACGCGCCGCAGGTCTGAGACCGGCGGCGCGTCAAGCGCCGCGAGCCCGGCACGACCGGACCCGCGGCCCGACCGGACCCGCGGCGCACACGGACCCGCGGCGCGTACGCGCGTAGCGTCGCGTCAGACGCCGCCGGTGTGGACCTGGAAGGCGGCCCGCCGGACCGCTTTGGCCAGGGCCGGGTCCGGGTGGGCCGCGGCCAGCGCGACCAGCACCTGCACGGTGCGCGGATGGCCGACCGCGCGGACCTCGTCCAGCAGCCGGGGGACGGTGGTGCGGACCGCCGAGTCCAGGTGGCGGGCCAGCAGCTCGGCCTCGCCGTGGTCGGCGATGGCGGCGGCGGTGTCCACCCAGAGCCAGGTCGACTCCTCGGCGGTGAGCACGTCCTGGGCCTCGTCGGGGTCGATGCCGTCGTGCTCGGCGAGCCAGAGCAGCGCGTACGGGCGCAGCGCGGGCTCGCGCACGGTGGCGCGCACCTCGGGCTCCGCGGGGGCGCCGACCACGCGCAGCGCCTCGAAGGCGAGGCCGCGCAGCAGGGCGTCCTCGCCGCGGGCGGCCTGGAGGAGCTCGGCCACGGCGTGGCCGACGGGCCGGGCGGCCAGCCAGGCCCGGTACTCGGCGCGGGCCGGTCCGGGGGTGAGCCGGGCGCAGCCGTGCAGCATGGCGGCGGCGGACTGCTCGATGTTCCCGGCGGGGCTCTGCGCCGCGACGCAGATCTGCTCCAGCTTGACCCAGACGGCCCAGCTGCCGAGAGGGGTCAGGGTGGCCCGGGCGGGGCCGAGGGTGACGGCGTCCACGGCGGCGAGGCCGCCGAGCGCCCAGCGCAGCAGCCGGGCGAGCGGGACCTGGCGGGTCTCCGCGGAGGCGGTGGCCGCAGGCGTCCGCGCCGCCGCGGGCTCCGCCTCGTAGGGGATCTCGCAGCGTTCGTCGCGCAGTTCCGTGACGCGCTGCCCGAGCAGGTCGAGCAGGTCGGGGACGGTCACGGGGCCCGCGGACAGCTGGAGCAGGGAGAGGAGCTGGGGCATGGCCTCGACGACCTCGGCGACGGCCGCGGGGGCGATGTCGGCGGGGGCCGGGTGGACCAGCGACCAGGCGTCGAAGAGGGCGACCCAGCCGCGCAGGACGGCGGTGTCGTCGCGGTCCCAGGCGCGCAGCCGCCAGCCGGGGCGGGCGTGGCCGCCGTGCACCTCGACCAGGCCGGCGAGGCGGGCGCGGTCCCAGCCGACGCGGATCTGGCCGTGCGTCAGGCCCAGCTCGGCGGCGGCGCGTTCGACGTCGGCGGCGGGCAGGGCTCCCGAGGGGGCCGCCCGGCCGCCGTCCGCGGCACCGAGGTTGCGCTCGGCCCATCGGGTCAGGCGCACGGCGTCCGCCAGCGAGGCCCTGGCCCGGTTCGCGAGGTCGGCGGTGGCCGGGGTGCCCGCCGGGGGCCTCGGGGCGGGGCGGGTCCGGCGGTCGGTCACCGCCTTGCGCGCCGCGGCGACGGAGCGCGGGGAGACGAGTCGGAGTCTGGAGTCGCGAGCCAACTGCTCATCAGGCTTTCGGGACGTCACGGAAGCAGTCTCGCCCGTCACTGGCCGAAAGCCCAAACGGAATCGGCTCCTTCACCACCCGCCCGAGGGGCAGACCGGGACAACCCGCCCGCAGGGCTCGGTCCGTCACACGGCCTTCACATCAGAGGGGTGAGGAAGCGGCGCAGCGCTTCCTCGTAGCCGGCGGGATCGGCGTTCCACATCGCGCCGTGCCCGGCCTGCCGCACCGTGTGCAGGGTGATCAGGTCGGGGCGGGCGGCGGCGAGCCTGCGGGAGGGCTCCCAGGGGGCGAGCGCGTCGTCCGGCCCGTGGAAGATCAGCACGGGGACCCGCAGCGCTGCGGGGTCGGCGCCGGGCGGCAGCCGGTCGGCGCGCAGCCCCGCCCGGCTCTCGGCGGCCCGGACCGCCAGCGGCAGCACCGGGGCCGGGGTGCGGCGCGCAGCGGCGAGTGCGCGCAGGGTGGTGTGCCAGTCGAGCACGGGCGAGTCCAGCACCAGGCCGGCGACCCGGTCGGCGAGCGCGGAGCGCTCGACGGCGCGCAGGGCCATGGTGGCGCCGGTGGACCAGCCGTGCAGGATCACGCGCCGGGCGCCGTAGCGCAGGGCGTAGCGGATGGCGGCGTCCAGGTCCCGCCACTCGGATTCGCCGAGGTGGCCGAGGCCGTCGGGGGATTCGGGGGCGCCGAGGTCGCCTCGGTAGCCGAGGTCGAGGACGGGCAGCCGGTGGCGGTGCAGGAAGGGCATGACCACCATCGGGTACTCGCGGCCGGCGCCGAGTCCGTGGACGGTGATCACCCAGGTGTCCCGGGCGGCGGGTACGAACCACGCCGGGAGGGCGCCGAGCTCGCCGGGGACGTCCACGTCGGCGTGGTCGAGCCCGAGCGCGGTGCGGGGGTTACCGAGGTGCACCTGGGGGGTGAGGGTGACCCGGGTGCCGGGGTCGAGCCTGCCGTGGGTGACGGCGAGGAGCCTGCGCACGACGGTGTCCGGGTCGTGGTCGGCGTCCTGGAGCACGGAGCCGACGACGGCGTGCACCCCCGGTGCGACCAGGCCGTACGTACCGGGGCGCAGGGAGGCGAGGGAGCGGGTCAGCGCGATCCGGCCGTCCCCGGCGGAGTGGACGCTCAGCCGGGTCCCGCCGGGGAGCGGCGCGCCGGGCCGGGGTCGCAGGGCGGCGTCGGCGGCGTACCGGCCGGCCGCCACGGCGGCCACCCCCGCGCCGACGAGGGTCGTGGTGACGGCCGCTGCCGCCGCTGTAACGGTACGCACCGTCCCAGTGTCGTCGCGCAGAGTCGGGCGGGCCACCGGAGGGGGCCATTGCGGGTCTACGCGGGGAGAGTGATCTGGGTCTCATTCGACGGCGAGAGGGGTGGCCGGGGGGCGTCCCCGGGGACGTGCGGAGGGGTTCATTCACCCGGCTTTGACCTGCATTAATGCCGAAATCTACGCAAGAATCAGGACGAATGTCCCGATCGCGCCCCGTGCCCGTACACCGCTCCGCCGGAGCCAGTTCACCTTCCGTTCATCCAGGTTGCCTACGTTCGCCGAGCCACTGACGCCAAACAGAAGCCTGGGTAAATGGAGCACATAACGCTTCTCCTCGGGATCGTGATCATCACCGCTCTCGTGTTCGACTTCACGAACGGTTTTCACGACACGGCCAACGCGATGGCCACCACCATCTCGACCGGCGCCCTCAAGCCCAAGACCGCGGTGGCCATGTCCGCCGTGCTCAACCTCGTCGGCGCGTTCCTGTCCGTGGAGGTCGCCAAGACGATCTCCAAGGGCCTCGTCAACGAGGAAGGCATCCAGCCAGAGGTGATCTTCGCCGCACTAGTCGGCGCGATCCTCTGGAATCTCGTCACCTGGCTGGTCGGACTCCCGTCCAGTTCCTCCCACGCCCTGATGGGCGGCCTGATCGGTGCCGCGGTCGCCTCCGCCGGCCTCGGCGCGGTCGACGGCGGGGTCCTCGTGACCAAGGTCCTCATCCCCGCGATCGCCGCGCCGCTGGTCGCCGGCATCGCCGCGTACCTGGCCGCCAAGCTCACCTACAAGCTGGGTGACAAGGTCGGCGAGAAGACCTCCACCAAGGGCTACCGCACCGGTCAGATCGCCTCGGCCGGTCTGGTCTCCCTCGCGCACGGCACCAACGACGCGCAGAAGACGATGGGCATCATCACGCTGGCCCTCATCGCCGGCGGCGCGCTCGCGCCCGACGCGGACCCGCCGGTCTGGGTCATCGTCTCCGCCGGTCTGGCGATCGCGCTCGGTACCTACCTGGGCGGCTGGCGCATCATCCGCACGATGGGCAAGGGCCTGACCGACCTGCAGCCGCAGCAGGGCTTCGCCGCCCAGACCTCGGCCGCGTCCGTCATCCTCGCCTCCTCGAACCTGGGCTTCTCGCTCTCCACCACCCACTCGTGCTCCGGTGCGGTCATGGGTGCGGGCCTGGGCCGCAAGGGCGGTGTGGTCCGCTGGTCCACCGCGACCCGCATGTTCGTCGCCTGGGGCCTGACCCTGCCCGCCGCCGCGCTGGTCTCGGCCGGTGCCGAGCTGGTCATGCGCACCGGTGACATCGGCATCGCCGCCGTCACCGTCTTCCTGGTCGGCTCCTGCCTCGCCATCTGGCTCATCTCGCGCCGCCAGGTCGTCGACCACCACAACGTCAACGACGTCGAGCACGCGGACGCCGAGGAGCCGGGCGTCGTCACCACGGCGATCGCCGCCGTCACCGTCCCGCCCACCGTCGCCGCGGCCGGCACCACCGCCGCGGTCACGGACGACGACCTCAAGGCCACCATCCCGGCCGCGACGCAGACCCCGGCGGCTCCGGCCGCCACGGTCTGACCGAGACAGAGACACAAGAGGAATCGGCAGTATGAAGATCGACTGGGAAGCGCTGGGCTCCGTCTTCGGGGTCAGCCTCTTCGCCACCGTCGCCCTCGTGGCCCTCTTCACCCTGGGCCTGGTGGGCCTGTCCAAGCACGAGGCCGCCACCGAGCAGGGCGGCACCGCCACCCTGGCCCGCAGCGGCGCGTACCTCTGCTTCGCGCTCATCACGGCGGCCGTGTCGTACGGGATCTACCTGATCGTCGCCTGACGCCGCCTGCCTCCCCCGCGGCAGCGCGGACACGGCGTGAAAACGCGTGAAAGCTCGTGAAAGCTCCTTCCGGGTCCGTCCCGGAGGGGGCTTTCGCATCTCCCGGCCCTGCCGCACCGCAGGTCAACGGCGAGTTGACGGGCCTTCCGGGTGCGTGGTGGACTGCCCGAGCCAATACGGCGGCATGGAGAGGAAGTCCGGTGCGATTCCGGCGCGGTCCCGCCACTGTCACCGGGGAGCGCACGCCGCGCGTGCGCCCCGGGAGCCAGGAACTCTCGCCGCCGGACACGTCGAACCAGGGCGCGGACCCTGAGTGAGGACATACCTGCCACCATGCGTGCCGATCGCGTTTTCGCGTACGGCGCCACGGCGGGCCTGATCGGCGACCGGATCCTCGGTGATCCCCGCCGAGGGCACCCCGTGGCCGCCTTCGGACGAGCCGCCGCCGCCGTCGAGCGTTCCCTGTGGCGTGACGACCGCGGCCGGGGCGTCCTGCACACCCTGTTGTGCGCCGGGGGCGCGGCCGCCGTCGGCGCGCTGGGCGCCCGCTCGTTGCGCTCCCGGCCCGCGGCCGCCCGTATCGCCCTGACCGCCGCCGCCACCTGGGCCGTCGTGGGCGGCACCTCGCTGGGCCGTGAGGCCCGTGCCATCGGCGGCGCGCTCGCCGCCGGGGACGTCGAGGTGGCCCGCGAGCGCCTGCCGCACCTGTGCGGCCGCGACCCGCACTCCCTGGACGGGCAGCAGATGGCCCGGGCCGTCGTGGAGTCCGTCGCCGAGAACACCTCCGACGCGGTGGTCGGGGCCCTGGTGTGGGGCGCCGTCGCCGGGGTCCCCGGACTGCTGGCCTTCCGCGCCGTCAACACCCTGGACGCGATGGTCGGCCACAGGTCCCCCCGCCACCTGCGCTACGGCTGGGCCTCGGCCCGGCTCGACGACCTCGCCGGCTGGCCGGGGGCCCGGCTGACGGCCCTGGCCGCCGTCGTGGCCGGCCCCGACCGGCGTGGAGCCGTACGGGCCTGGCGCGCGGACGCCGCCGCGCACCCGAGCCCGAACGCCGGGCCCGTCGAGGCCTCCTTCGCCGGGGCGCTCGGCGTCAGACTGGGCGGAACCCTGGCCTATGGCGGCCGGGTCGAGCACCGGCCCGTGCTGAACGGCGCGGCCGGACGGCCGGTGGAGGTCGCCGACATCGAACGGGCGGTACGGCTGTCACGTCAGGTGACGTGGCTGGCGCTGGGCGCCTGCGTGGCGGCACGGACTCTGGTGGCACGCGTACGAGGGGGACGCGCATGAGCGGCGCGAAGCGCGGCGGCGGACTGCTGGTCGCCGGTACTACGTCGGACGCGGGCAAGAGCGTGGTCACCGCGGGCATCTGCCGCTGGCTGGTCCGCCAGGGCGTGAAGGTGGCGCCCTTCAAGGCGCAGAACATGTCGCTGAACTCCTTCGTGACGCTGGAGGGCGCCGAGATCGGGCGCGCCCAGGCGATGCAGGCGCAGGCGGCCCGGGTGGAGCCGACCGCGCTGATGAACCCGGTGCTGCTCAAGCCCGGCAGCGACCGCAGCAGCCAGGTGGTGCTGCTGGGCAAGCCGGTGGGCGAGATGAGCGCCCGCGGGTTCTTCGGGGGGCCTGGGCCCGCGACGCAGTCGCCATCAGGCGCGGTGTCCCCCGGAAACGCGCTGCACGGCGGGCGGCGGGAGCAGCTGCTCGGCGTCGTCACGGACTGCCTGGAGCAGCTCCGGGGCACGTATGACGCCGTGATCTGCGAGGGGGCGGGGAGTCCGGCCGAGATCAACCTGCGCCGGACCGACATCGTGAACATGGGCATCGCACGGGCCGCGCGCTTCCCGGTGGTCGTGGTCGGCGACATCGACCGGGGCGGGGTCTTCGCGTCCTTCTTCGGGACGACGGCGCTGCTCTCCCCGCAGGACCAGGAGCTGATCGCCGGGTACATGGTCAACAAGTTCCGCGGCGACGTGTCGCTGCTGGAACCCGGCATGGAGATGCTGCGCGGGCTGACCGGCCGGGCGACGTACGGGGTGCTGCCGTTCCAGCACGGGCTGGGCATCGACGAGGAGGACGGCCTGCGCGTCTCCCTGCGGGGCGCCGTGCGGGAGTCCGTGGTGGCGCCGCCCGTGGGCGAGGACGTGCTGCGGGTCGCGGTGTGCGCGGTGCCGCTGATGTCGAACTTCACGGACGTCGACGCGCTCGCGGCCGAGCCCGGCGTCGTGGTGCGCTTCGTGGACCGCGCCGAGGAGCTGGCCGACGCGGACCTGGTCGTCGTACCGGGCACCCGCGGCACGGTGAAGGCACTGGCGTGGCTGCGCGAACGCGGGCTGGCGGACGCGCTGGCGCGGCGGGCCGCCGAGGGCCGGCCCGTGCTGGGCATCTGCGGCGGCTTCCAGGCGCTGGGCGAGCGGATCTCGGACGAGGTCGAATCCCGGGCGGGCGAGGTCGAGGCCCTCGGACTGCTCCCCGTACGGGTCCGCTTCGAGCGGGAGAAGACCCTGGCGCGGCCCTCCGGGACGGCGCTCGGCGAGGCCGTCACCGGCTACGAGATCCACCACGGGGTGGCCGAGGTCCTGGGCGGGGAGCCGTTCCTCGACGGGTGCCGGGTGGGCTCGGTGTGGGGCACGCACTGGCACGGATCGCTGGAGTCGGACGGCTTCCGCCGGGCGTTCCTGCGGGAGGTGGCGGCGGCCGCCGGGCGCCGCTTCGTCCCGGCCCCCGACACCTCGTTCGCCGCGCTGCGCGAGGAACAGCTCGACCTGCTGGGCGACCTGATCGAGCAGCACGCGGACACGGATGCGCTGCTGAAGCTGATCGACGGCGGAGCCCCCGCGGGCCTGCCGTTCCTCCCGCCGGGCGCACCGTGACGGGCGGGCGCCTTCGGCCCCGCCGGCGTGTGAGGCGCGGGGTCCGGGGCGGAGCCCCGGACAACGCCCGTACGCAGACCCACATCCGCACAGAGAGAGGCAACGCATGAGCACGCCCTATCCGTTCACCGCGGTGGTCGGCCAGACCGACCTGCGGCTGGCGCTCCTGCTGAACGCCGTGAGCCCGGCGGTCGGCGGTGTGCTCGTACGCGGCGAGAAGGGGACCGCCAAGTCCACCGCCGTGCGCGCGCTGTCGGCGCTGCTGCCGCAGGTCGACGTCGTGCCCGGCTGCCGGTTCTCGTGCGCGCCCGCCGCGCCGGACCCGGACTGCCCCGACGGTCCGCACGGGGCCGGCCCCGGCGGCGCCCGGCCGGCCCGCATGGTGGAGCTTCCCGTCGGCGCCTCCGAGGACCGCCTCGTCGGCGCCCTCGACATCGAACGGGCCCTCTCCGAGGGCGTGAAGGCCTTCGAACCGGGGCTGCTCGCCGACGCCCACCGCGGGATCCTCTACGTCGACGAGGTCAACCTCCTCCACGACCACCTGATCGACCTGCTGCTGGACGCCGCCGCGATGGGCGCCTCGTACGTGGAGCGCGAGGGCGTCTCCGTGCGGCACGCGGCCCGCTTCCTGCTCGTCGGCACGATGAACCCGGAGGAGGGCGAGCTGCGGCCGCAGCTCCTCGACCGCTTCGGGCTGACCGTGGAGGTCGCCGCGTCCCGCGAGCCCGCCCAGCGGGTGGAGGTGGTCCGCCGCCGGCTCGCCTACGAGGACGACCCCGCGGGCTTCGCCGCCCGCTGGTCGGGGGACGAGAGCGAGGTCCGCGCCCGGGTCGTGGCCGCGCGGGCGCTGCTGCCGCAGGTCCGCCTCGGGGACACCGCGCTGCTCCAGATCGCCGCGACCTGCGCCGGCTTCGAGGTCGACGGCATGCGGGCCGACATCGTCATGGCGCGGACCGCGACGGCGCTGGCCGCCTGGGCGGGACGCACGGCCGTGCTGAAGGAGGACGTACGGCAGGCCGCGCTGCTCGCGCTCCCCCACCGGCGGCGCCGCAACCCCTTCGACGCGCCGGGCCTGGACGAGGACAAGCTGGACGAGATCCTCGACCGGTTCCCCGACGAGGAGCCGGAGAACGACCCGGACCCCGAGCCGGATCCCGGCACCGGTCCGGAGCCCGACCCGGACGGGGGCCCCGAGAACCCGCAGGGCCCGGACGGCGGCGGCGGCCCCGACGGCGGCGGCGGAGTTCCCCCGCAGGGCAGCGGGCCCCAGGACGCGCAGCCCCCGGCGGAGCCCGCCGAGGCCCCCGCGGACTCACCCGAGGCGCCGCGGCAGCCTTCCGCCCAGGAGCCCGGCGGGCCCGAACAGGCTGCCGTACGGGCGGCCGAGCCGTTCCGGACCAGGATGCTGAGCGTTCCGGGGCTGGGTGAGGGCGCCGCCGGGCGGCGTTCACGCGCCCGGACCGCGCACGGCCGGACCACCGGCGCCCAGCGACCCCGCGGCCAGCTCACGAAGCTGCACCTGGCGGCCACCGTGCACGCGGCCGCCCCGCACCAGAAGGCGCGCGGCCGTGCCGGGCGCGGCCTGGTGATCCGCAAGGACGACCTGCGCCAGGCCACCCGGGAGGGCCGCGAGGGCAACCTCGTCCTCTTCGTGGTCGACGCGTCCGGCTCCATGGCGGCCCGGCAGCGGATGAGCGCGGTCAAGGGCGCCGTGCTGTCGCTGCTCCTGGACGCCTACCAGCGCCGGGACAAGGTCGGCCTGGTCACCTTCCGCGGCGCCGCCGCCGAGCTGGCGCTGCCGCCCACCTCCTCGGTGGACGCGGCCGCCGCCCGGCTGGAGAAGCTGCCCACCGGCGGCCGCACCCCGCTCGGCTCCGGGCTGCTCAAGGCGCACGAGGTGCTGCGGATCGAGCGGCTGCGGGATCCGAGCCGCCGACCGCTGCTGGTCGTGGTCACCGACGGGCGGGCCACCTCGGCCGGGGCCGTCGGCGGAGACCCGCGCGAGCTGACGGCGCGCAGTGCCCGGCTGCTGGCCGCCGAAGGGGTCGCTTCGGTGGTCGTGGACTGCGAGTCGGGGCCGGTCCGGCTGGGGCTGGCCGGAGCGCTGGCCGCCGACCTCGGCGGGCCTGCCGTCACCCTCGACGGGCTGCGGGCCGACTCGCTGGCCGGGCTCGTGAAGGGCGTACGTACCGCAGTGACAACTCCCTTTTCCCACACCACCAGGAGGGCCGCGTAATGCCTCAGGGACAGCCGTCCGTCGTCCCGGACGACGGACTCACGACGCGCCAGCGCCGCAACCGCCCGCTCGTCTTCGTCCACACCGGACCCGGCAAGGGCAAGTCCACGGCGGCCTTCGGTCTGGCGCTGCGCGCCTGGAACCAGGGCTGGCCGATCGGGGTGTTCCAGTTCGTCAAGTCGGCGAAGTGGAAGGTCGGCGAGGAGAACGCGCTGAAGGTGCTCGGCGCCTCCGGCGAGGGCGGCAGCGTCGTCTGGCACAAGATGGGCGAGGGCTGGTCCTGGGTCCAGCGGGACGCGCAGCTCGACAACGAGCAGGCTGCCAAGGAGGGCTGGGAGCAGGTCAAGCGGGACCTGGCCGCCGAGACGCACAGGCTGTACGTGCTCGACGAGTTCGCGTACCCGATGCACTGGGGCTGGATCGACGTCGACGAGGTCATCGAGGTGCTGCGCAGCCGTCCCGGCAGCCAGCACGTGGTGATCACCGGCCGCAACGCGCCGGAGAAGCTGCTGGAGTTCGCGGACCTGGTCACCGAGATGACCAAGGTCAAGCACCCGATGGACGCCGGCCAGAAGGGCCAGAAGGGCATCGAGTGGTGACTTCGTCCGACATGCCCCGGCTGGTCGTCGCCGCACCGTCGTCCGGCAGCGGCAAGACCACCGTGGCCACGGGCCTGATGGCGGCGTTCGCGGAGCGCGGCCTCGCCGTGTCTCCGCACAAGGCCGGGCCCGACTACATCGACCCCGGCTACCACGCGCTGGCCACCGGCCGTCCGGGACGCAACCTCGACGCCTTCATGTGCGGGCCGGAGCTGGTCGCTCCGCTGTTCGCGCACGGGGCGGCGGGGTGCGATCTCGCCGTGGTCGAGGGCGTGATGGGGCTCTACGACGGGGCCGCGGGCCGGGGCGAGCTGGCGTCGACGGCGCAGGTGGCGAAGCTGCTGCGGGCGCCGGTGGTGCTGGTGGTCGACGCCTCCTCGCAGTCGCGGTCGGTGGCGGCGCTGGTGCACGGCTTCGCGTCCTTCGACCCGCAGGTCCGCCTGGGCGGGGTGATCTTGAACAAGGTCGGCTCGGACCGGCACGAGGTGATGCTGCGGGAGGCGCTGGAGGAGGCGGGGATGCCGGTGCTCGGCGTCCTGCGGCGGGCTCCGCAGGTGGCCACGCCCTCGCGTCACCTGGGGCTGGTACCGGTGGCCGAGCGGCACGCCGACGCACTGGCCGCCGTGGCGGCGCTGGCCGAGCAGGTCAGGGCGGGCTGCGACCTGGACGCCCTGATGGCGCTGGCCCGGACGGCCCCGCCGCTGTCCTGCGAGCCGTGGTCGCCGCATCCGGCCTCGCCGGCGTTCGAGGCGCGGGGTCCGGGGCATAGCCCCGGCGACGGCGCTGCACCGTACGGCCGACCTGTCATCGCCGTCGCCGGCGGGCCCGCGTTCACGTTCTCGTACGCCGAGCACGCCGAGCTGCTGCAGGCGGCAGGCGCGGAGGTCGTCACCTTCGACCCGCTGCGGGACGAGACGCTGCCCGAGGGGACCGGCGGTCTGGTGATCGGCGGCGGGTTCCCCGAGGTGTACGCGCCCGAGCTGTCCGCCAATGAACCGCTGCGGGCGGCCGTCTCGGCCTTCGCGGCGGCCGGCGGCCCGGTGGCGGCCGAGTGCGCCGGACTGCTGTACCTGGCGCGGTCGCTGGACGGGAAGCCCATGTGCGGGGTGCTCGACGCGGACGCGCGGATGTCGGAGCGGCTGACCCTCGGCTACCGGGAGGCGGTGGCGGTGTCCGACAGCTCGCTCGCGGCGGCCGGGACGCGGCTGCGCGGGCACGAGTTCCACCGGACGGTGATCGAGCCGGGCGCCGGAGCGTCTCCCGCGTGGGGGTTCACGCATCCGGAGCGCCGGGTCGAGGGCTTCGTCCGGCAGGGTGTGCACGCCAGCTACCTGCACACGCACTGGGCGGCGGAGCCGTCGGTCGCCCGCCGCTTCGCGCAGGCCGCGGCCGCGCGGACGGCGGCCGTACGGGACGCCGCGGCAGCGCGGCCGTGAACCCTGCCGGCTCACTCCGCGATGCCCACCACGAGCCAGATCCCGGCCACCCCGCCCACCGTGCACATCAGCGTGGACAGGGCGGGGTGCTTGTGGTGAGCCTCGGGCAGGATCTCGGCGGCCGCCAGGTAGAGCAGGAGGCCGCCGAAGAAGCCGAGGTACGCGCCGAGGGGTTCCTCCGGAAGGGTGAACAGCAAAGTGGACGCGGCGCCCACCACCGGGGCCGCCGCGTCCGCGAACAGCATCATCAGCGCCTTGCGGCGGTCGTTGCCGTAGAGGCTGGTGAGCGTGTACGTGTTGAACCCGTCGGCGAAGTCGTGGGTGATGACGGCCAGCGCGACGGCCACCCCCATCCCGCCGCCGACCTGGAAGGCCGCACCCAGCGCCACCCCGTCGGCGAGGCTGTGGCCGACCATCGCGGCGGCCGCGGTGAGCCCGACCTGCGGGGTGCGCGCGCCGTTCTCGGCGCCGTGCGCGGCCTGACGCACGGCCAGGAGCCGCTCGACGACGTGGGCGACCAGGAAGCCTGCCAGGAAGAGCAGCAGGGCGAGTGGGACGCCGAAGACCTCCTCGCCCGCCGCGTGCAGCGCCTCGGGGAGCAGGTCCAGGCCGACGACGCCGAGCATCAGCCCGCCGGCCAGGCCCAGCACGAGGTGGCGGCGGTCGGTGACGCGTTGCGCCGTCCAACCACCCAGCAGGGTCATCAGGAACGCGCCCAGCGCCACGATCACGGCCATGTGCCCTTGGATACAGACTCCTCTTCCCGCGCGCACGTCCGTGCGCGGGTGGCGGGCGTCGCGGTGTTGACGACTGACGGGTGTCCGGTGACGTGCCGGTGACCGTGACTACGGAGGGAGGCCCCCCGGTGGGCGAGTACACGACGCGGCTGGTGGTCGGGGTCGGCGGGCGGGCGGGGGTCTCCGTGGAGGAGGTCTGCGCCCTGGTCGAGGAGACGCTGCGGGGCGCGGGGCTGGCCGCGGAGGCGGTGACGGCGCTGGCCACGGTGGAGTCGAAGGTGGGCGAGGCCGGGATCGCCGGCGCGGCGGAACGTTTCGGCGTGCCCGTCCTCGGCTATCCCGCGGACCGGCTGGCCGAAGTCGCCGTACCGCATCCCTCGGAGGCGGCGCGGGCCGCGGCCGGGTCCCCCTCGGTGGCGGAGGCCGCCGCCCTCGTGGCGGGCGGGGAACTCCTCGTACCCAAGCGGCGCTCGCTCTCGGCGACCTGCGCGGTCGCCACGGCGCAGGCCCACGACCTGCGTCACCACGGGGACGCCGAGGTGGTGGACGCGGGCTCCCGTCTGGAGGACCTCGCGGTCAACGTACGGGCGCACACGCCCCCGGAGTGGCTCAGGCAGCGGATCGCCGCCTCGCTCGGGGACCTCGCCGCCTACCCCGACGGGCGGGCCGCCCGCGCGGCGGTGGCGGCCCGGCACGGGCTGCCGGTCGAGCGGGTGCTGCTGACGGCGGGGGCGGCGGAGGCCTTCGTACTGATCGCGCGGGCCCTGGGCGCCGTACGGCCGGTGGTGGTGCATCCGCAGTTCACCGAGCCGGAGGCGGCCCTGCGGGACGCTGGCCACCCGGTCGAGCGGGTGGTGCTGCGGGCCGAGGACGGCTTCCGGCTGGACCCGGCGGCCGTGCCGGAGGACGCGGACCTGGTGGTCATCGGCAATCCCACCAACCCGACGTCCGTCCTGCACCCGGCGGCGGTCCTGGCGCGGCTGGCCCGGCCGGGCCGGATCCTGGTGGTGGACGAGGCGTTCATGGACGCCGTCCCGGGCGAACGGGAGGCCCTCGCGGGCCGGACGGACCTGCCGGGGCTGGTGGTGCTGCGCAGCCTGACCAAGACGTGGGGTCTGGCGGGGCTGCGCATCGGGTACGTGCTGGCCGAGCCCGGGGTGATCGCGAAGCTGGCGGCGGCGCAGCCGCTGTGGCCGGTGTCGACGCCCGCCCTGGTGGCGGCCGAGGCCTGCGTGGCTCCG
The DNA here is from genome assembly GCF_042726555.1 of Streptomyces sp. NPDC060232. Lineage (NCBI taxonomy): Bacteria > Bacillati > Actinomycetota > Actinomycetes > Kitasatosporales > Streptomycetaceae > Streptomyces > Streptomyces sp. NPDC060232. Next base: position 67,983 of record NZ_JBHXAG010000010.1, read on the forward strand.
GCGGCGCTGGCCGAGGCGGAGGAGGCGGCGCGGCGGATCGCGGTGGACCGGGCGCACCTGCTGGCCGGGCTCGCGGAGTTCGACGAGGTGAAGGTCGCGGGCGTGGCGGAGGGGCCGTTCGTCCTGATCCAGGTCGCGGACGGCGCGGAGGTCCGCACCCGGCTGCGGGCCCTCGGCTTCGCCGTCCGGCGCGGGGACACCTTCCCCGGGCTGGACCGGACCTGGCTGCGGCTGGCGGTGCGTGACCGGGCGACGACGGGCCGGCTGCTGCAGGCCTTGGACCGCGCCCTCGCGCTGACCTCGGGGTGACCTCGGGGTGACCTCGGGCGGAGCTCACGCTGACCTCGGGCGGAGCTCACGACCGCAGGTCTGACCTGCGCGTTCCCGGAGGCTTCGACAGGGGGTTCACTCGAACGGCCCACCTACGATGGCTGCGGGGGCGGGGCCGTTCGAGGATCCCCGCACGGTCGAGGAGATCCGGGGGTCGGGAATGAAGGCAGCCGCAGCGACAGGCACAGCACTGGCCGCACTGCTGGTCGCGGGCGGCGCACTGTACGCCGTACCGAAGCTGCTGGACGGGGACGGCGCGCCCGCCGCACGGCAGCGGCTGGGCGGTGAGCCCGGCCGGGCGACGGCGCCGTCCGCCCCGGCGGCTCCCGCCGCCCCGCCGGGGCAGCCGTTCACGCTGGTGGCGACCGGGGACATCATCCCGTACCCGTCGATCATCCAGCGGGCGGGCGACGACGCCGACAAGGCCGGGGAGTACGACTTCCGCAAGATACTCGCCGGGGTCAAACCCCTGGTCTCCGCCGCCGACCTGGCGATATGCCACCACGAGATACCGTACGGGCGCCCCGGCGGCCCCTACACCGGCTACCCCGCCTTCAAGGCCCCGCACCAGCTGGCGGACGCCCTCAAGGACGCCGGTTACGACGGGTGTTCCACCGCCTCGAACCACACGCTGGACGACGGCTACGAGGGCCTGGCCCGCACCCTGGACCACCTGGACCGGGTCGGCATCCGGCACGTCGGCTCGGCCCGCAGCGCGGAGGAGGCCAAGGCCCCGGCCCTGCTCTCGGCGGGCGGCGCGAAGGTCGCCCAGCTGTCGTACACGTACGGCACGAACGGCATCCCGCTCCCCCAGGACAAGCCGTGGGCCGTGAACCTGATCGACAAGGACCGGATCGTCGCCGACGCCCGCGCGGCCCGGGCGGCCGGCGCGAACGTCGTGGTGCTCAGCGTCCACTGGGGCACCGAGTGGCAGACGGCGCCCGACGAGCAGCAGAAGGAGTTGGCGCAGGCGCTGACCGCGTCCCGCTCGGCCGACGGCCTCCCCGACATCGACCTGGTCATCGGCACGCACAACCACGTCCCGCAGCCCTACGAGAAGATCAACGGCACCTGGGTGGTCTTCGGCATGGGCGACCAGGTCGCCAGCTTCGTGCCGGCCGACAAGCTGCGCGGCAACCAGTCCTCGGTCCCCCGCTTCACCTTCGCCCCGGCCGCGGACCGTCCGGGCCGCTGGGAGGTGGTGAAGGCCGAGTACCTCACGCAGTACTCGGACATGGGCCCGCCGTTCCGTGTCGTCTGCGCCTCCTGCGCGGCCTCGGACGAGGCGCTCCCGGCCGCGAAGCGCGCCGAGTACGGGCGGATCGACCGGCAGGTCACCGACGCCGTGATGTCACGGGGTGCGGGCGGGCAGGGGCTGGCCCACGCCACCCGTTGAGCACTCCCCTCCGATGTGCTCGCCGGGCGGCGGGAACCAGGCCCGTGGGCGGTACCGGGCCGGGGGCGGTACCGGGGCCGCCCGGCGGTCCTACTGGGTCTTGGCCCGCCGGGTCAGGAAGAGCGCGCCACCGCCGAGCACGATCAGCGTCAGCGCACCGCCCGTGATGAAGGGGGTGAGCGAACCACCGCCGGTCTCGGCCAGGTTGGCGTCCGTGGTGCCCGAGCCGGAGCCCGAGCCAGAACCGGAGCCGGGACCGGCCGTGGTGCCGGTACCCGTCCCGGTCTGCGTCTTGATGTCGGGCTGCTCGGGCGCCTTCGCCGTCGGCGCCGGGCCCTTCGGGGACTCGCAGTGCGCCTCGGCCAGCACGATCTCGCCGTCGACCTGCGCCACGTTGAGGTTCAGCGGGTTCACGGCCACCTTCAGGCGGAGCGCCGCCGCGGCGGCCGTGGCGGAGGTGGTCTGTGTGCCGGACAGCTCCATGCTGACCATGCCCACCCCCGGGACCTCGACCTTGGTGGGACCGCCCGCCGACAGGGTGACCTTCTTGCCCAGCGCGGTCACCGTGCCGAGGACGTTCGCGCTGGCCACCGGCTTCTTGCCGACTTCGCAGACGGCCTTGGAGGCGACCTTCTCCACCTCGATCAGCGAGAGGAGCGGCAGCCCGGGCACGTGCACGCGGGCCTTGGCCAGATTGGCCTCGGCCTCCGCCTTCGTCCTGTCCGCGGTGGCCTTGGAGGTGGCGACGTCCGCGCGCAGGACACTGACCGGCTTGTTCCCCTCGACTCCGTCCAGGGTGACGGTCAGCGCCGTCTTCTCGGCCGTCGCGGGGGCGCTGACCTCGTTGAGGGTGGCCTTCAGAGGAACGTGCACGGTCTTGTTGAGCAGGCCCACGTCCAGCCCGGTCCGCAGGACGACGGCGCCGGACCTGCCCTCTCCGCCGGCGGGGGTGCCTCCCGTGGCGGAGGCGGGCGGCGCCGTGAGCAGGGCGACCGCTCCCGTGGCGAGCAGAACGGCCGCGGGCACGCGGAAGGTGTTGCTGTTCAAGGTGGTGGAACCCCCGGGGAGTTGGGTGCCGCCGCGCGGCCAATGGGGGACATCGCACGCGCCGACGGCTTCGACCCTGGGAATCCTTACTCAATGTGGGTGACGGGGCAGCTACCTGACGTCACTTCACCCCAAAGGGTGGTTTCCGTGCGGGGATTCGATTTGCGGCCCGGCTCACCGAGCCGCGTTCAGGCCCTGACCCGTCCGTCGACGACCACGCGCCGCGGCTGCGCCAGCACCCGTACGTCGGCCCGCGGGTCGGCGTCGTAGACCACCAGGTCCGCCGGCGCGCCCTCGGTGAGGCCCGGCCGGCCGAGCCATTCGCGGGCCGCCCAGGCGGTGGCCGAGAGTGCGTCCAGTGCCGGGATGCCGGCCGTCACCAGCTCGGCGACCTCCGCCGCGACCAGCCCGTGCGGCAGGGAACCGCCCGCGTCGGTGCCGACGTAGACCTGGATGCCCGCGTCGTAGGCCGCCCGGACGGTGTCGTAGCGCCGCTCGTGGAGCCGCCGCATATGCGCCGACCAGCGGGGGAACTTCGCGTCGCCGCCGGCCGCGAGCTTGGGGAAGGTCGCGATGTTGACGAGGGTGGGGACGATCGCGACCCCGCGCTCCGCGAACAGCGGGATGGTGTCCTCTGTGAGGCCCGTGGCGTGTTCGATGCAGTCGATGCCCGCCTCGACGAGGTCGCGCAGCGAGTCCTCGGCGAAGCAGTGCGCGGTGACGCGGGCTCCGAGCCGGTGCGCCTCGGCGATGGCCGCCTCGACCTCGGCGCGCGGCCAGCAGGCCGTCAGGTCGCCGGCGTCGCGGTCTATCCAGTCGCCGACGAGCTTCACCCAGCCGTCGCCGCGCCGCGCCTCGCGGCCGACGTACTCGACGAGGTCGGCCGGTTCGATCTCGTGGGCGTAGTTGCGGATGTAGCGGCGGGTGCGCGCGATGTGCCGGCCCGCCCGGATGATCTTCGGCAGGTCCTCGCGGTCGTCGATCCAGCGGGTGTCGGAGGGCGATCCGGCGTCGCGGATCAGGAGGGTGCCCGCGTCGCGGTCGGCGAGGGCCTGCCGCTCGGCGGTGTCGGTGTCGACCGGGCCGTGGGCGTCCAGCCCCACGTGGCAGTGCGCGTCGACCAGCCCGGGCAGGACCCAGCCGGTCACCGTGGTGACCTCGCGGGCGCCGGGCGGGCGCTCGTAGGAGACACGGCCGCCGACGACCCAGAGCTCGTCGCGGACCTCGTCGGGCCCGACCAGCACCCGCCCCTTCACGTGCAGCACATCGCTCACATCACTCATGGCGGCACTGTACGCGCGGCCGCCGCCGCGTCAGGAGGCGGAGAGGACGTCCAGCAGCCGGTCCACTTCCGCCTCGGTGTTGTAGAGGTGGAACGAGGCCCGCAGGAGGCCCGCGCGGGCCGAGGTGAGGATGCCGGCCGCCTGCAGGACGGGCTGCCGGTCCGCCAGACCCGGCACGGAGACGATGGCGGAATCGCCGGGCACGGGCTCGTGGCCGAGGCTCGCGAGTCCGGCGCGGTAGCGGGCGGCCAGGGCGGTGTCGTGGGCGTGCACGGCCTCGATGCCGATCCGCTCGATCAGGGCCAGCGAGACCTCGGCCGCGTGGTAGGCGAGGAAGGCCGGGGACTCGTCGAACCGCCGTGCGGCGTCGGCCAGTTTCGGCATCGGGCCGTATACGGCGTCCCACATGGACTCCGCCGCGACCCAGCCGGCGTGCAGCGGGGTCAGGGTCTCCTGGGCCTCCCGCGACACGGTCATGAACGAGGCCCCGCGGACGCTGAGCAGCCACTTGAAGCCGACGGTGACCGTGTAGTCGTAGGGCGAGGCGTCGAAGGGGAGCCAGCCCGCCGCCTGGGAGGCGTCCACGAGCATCCGGGCGCCGTGCGCCGCCGTCGCCGCGCGCACCGCCCGCAGGTCGGCCTTCCGCCCGTCCGCGGACTGCACGGCGCTCAGCGAGACCAGGGCGGTGTCCGGGCCGACGGCCTCGGCGAGGGACTCCAGGGGCGCGAAGCGCACCTTGAGGTCGTCCCGCACCACGAACGGGTTGACCATGGAGGCGAACTCTCCCTCCGGGCACAGCACTTCGGCGCCGGAGGGCAGCGAGGCCGCGACGAGGCCGACATGGGTGGAGACGGCCGCGCCGACGGCCACCCGGTCGGCGTCCACCCCGACCAGGCGGGCGAAGGAGACGCGGGAGCGGTTCACACGGTCGAAGTCGCCGAATCCGGCGGGGATCCCGGCCCCCGCCGCCTCGGCCAGCTCCCTTACGGCCGCGACCGCGGAACGGGGGACGACGCCGCAGTTGGCGGAGTTGAGGTAGGTGGTGGAGTGGGCGAACTCGGCACGGGTCGCTTCGGCGATCGAAAGATCCATGCCGTCAACTGTGCGCCAGGAACGACCCAAAGTCCATTGCCGAGTTTCACCCACCCACCCCAAGTAACACTTATACCTGCGGGGCGGTGCAGGCCCCGTCGGGCTCGCACGCGTCGGCCGCGGCCGCCGGCTCCTCCACCTCGCGCCCGGCCCAGGCCTGCTCCAGGGCCCGGGTGAACACCTCGGCCGGCTGTCCGCCGGAGATCCCGTAGCGGCGGTCGAGGACGAAGAACGGAACGGCGTTCGCCCCCAGCTCGGCGGCCTCGCACTCGTCGGCGCGGACCTCCTCGGCGTAGGCGGAGCCGTCGGCGAGGACGGCGCGGGCCTCCGCCTCGTCCAGGCCGGCCTCGACCGCGAGCGCGATCAGCACCTCGGGGTCGAAGACGGAGCGCTCCTCGGCGAAGTTGGCCCGGAAGGCGAGGTCGAGCAACTGCTCCTGCCGACCCCGGGCGTCGGCCAGGTGCAGCAGCCGGTGGATGTCGAAGGTGTTGCCGTGGTCGCGGCCCTCGGTCCGGTACGTCAGCCCCTCGGCGCGGGCGCTGGCGGCGACGTGCTCCTCCATGCCGCGCGCCTCGTCCAGGGTGCGGCCGTACTTCTTGGCGAGCATCTCCACCACGGGGGCGGTCTCACCCTTGGGGCCGTTCGGGTCGAGCTCGAAGGACCGGAAGACGACCTCCACCTCGTCGCGGTGCGCGAACTCGGCCAGCCCCTTGGTGAAACGGGCCTTGCCGATGTAGCACCAGGGGCAGGCGATGTCGCTCCAGATCTCGACGCGCATGGTCCTTCTTCTCTCCGGGGTCGGTGACGAGACGGTTTGCTGTTCAACCATCACCGGCTTGAACCATCCGCCCGCCCGTCTCATTCCCCGGACGCGGCGGGCGGCGCGGCGCCAGGCCGCCAGGCCGCCAGGCAGGCGGCGTGCAGGGCGGCGCCGGGGCCCCGGCGCCGCCCTTGGGGACCGGGTCGACGTGGAGCCGGGTGAGGGTGGTCTCCCCGTCCCGGGTCGCGCCCAGCAGCGTGCCTACTTCTTCAGCCAGGCCTGCATCATCTTCTGCGCGATCGGCGCGGCCAGCTTGCCGCCGCCGATCTCGGAGCGGTCGGTGTCGGAGTTCTCGATCACCACGGCCACGGCGATCTGCTTGCCGTTCGCCTTGCCGTACGAGGTGAACCAGGCCAGCGGCGCGAGGCTGTTGTTGACACCGCGCTGGGCGGTGCCGGTCTTGCCGCCCACCTCCGCGCCCGACACCTGGGCCGGCTTGCCGCCGCCCTCTGCGGCGACCGTGCGCATGGCGTCGCGGATCATCGAGGCCGTCTTCTCCTTCATGACCTGCTGGGACTTCGGGTCCTTGAAGCTCTCCAGCACGTTCCCGTTGGCGTCGGTGACCTCGGAGACCATGTGCGGGGCGACGAGCTTGCCGCCGTTCTCGATCGCGGCCGTGACCATCGCCATCTGCAGCGGGGTGGCCTGGACGTCGAACTGGCCGATACCCGTCTGCGCGACCTGGTCGACCGACATCTTCTTGGACGGGTACTTGCTCGGCGGGTTGGTGCGGACCGGGGTGTCGATCTGCGTGTTGAAGCCGAGCTTCTCGGCGGTCTCGCGCATCTTGTCCTGGCCGAGCTTGGAGGCGAGCTCGGCGAACACGTTGTTGCAGGACAGGCGCAGGGCGGTACGCACCGAGACGTTGTTGCAGGCCGCGGAGCCCGCCTCGCTGGGCAGCGGCGTGCGGGTGCCGGGGATCGTGTACGGGTCGGGGATGCCGGTCTGCTGGTCGATGTCGGTGACCAGGCCGTTCTCGACCGCCGCGGCGAGGGTGACCAGCTTGAAGGTGGAGCCGGGCGCCTGGGGCTTGCGGAGCGCCACGTTCTCCATGGCCTTGCCCTTGTCGGCGGAGAGCGCGTCCCAGGCCTTCTGGTCGGTGGCGCCGGCGATGCTGCCGGGGTCGAAGGAGGGGTTGTTCACGACGGCGAGGATCTCGCCGGTGGCCGGGTCGATGGCCACGGCGGCGCCCTGCTTGCCCTGGAGCGCGTCGTAGGCGGCCTTCTGCACGTCCTTGTCGATGGTGGTGAGGACGTTGCCGGGGTCGGCCCGCTTGTTGGTGAGCATGTCCATCACGGTCTTCAGCCGGCTGTCGGAACCGTTGAGGACGTTCTTGTAGACACCTTCCAGCATGCTGGTGCCGAAGGCCTGTGAGCTGTAGCCGGTGACGGGCGCGTAGAGCGGGCCGTCGACGTAGGTCCGCTTGTAGCCGAAGTCCTTGCCGCCCGTCTTCTCCGAGCCGGTGATCGCCTCCCCGCCCACGATGATGTTGCCCAGCGGGTTCTCGTACTGCCCGATGAGATTGCGGCGGTTGTGCTTGTCGTCTGCGAGGGCCTGGCCTTGGTACGCCTGCACCCAGGTGACCCGGACCAGCAGGGCCAGCACCAGGAGCAGACAGAAGACCGACGCACGCCTGATCGTCTTGTTCATCCCCCGGAAGGACGTCCCAGCGGCCTCAAGCGTTCCGCTCTGCCCCGATGGTGGCCGAGTTCTCAGGCTTTCCTCATGATGAAGCCTCCCTCGTAGGCCGCGATGACCGCCTGGGTGCGGTCGCGGGAGCCGGTCTTGGCGAGGACCGACGCGACGTGCGTCTTGACCGTCTGCGGTCCGACCCCGAGGCGTTGGCTCATCTCGTGGTTGGACAGCCCGGTGGCCATCAGGCGCAGTACGCCGGCCTCGCGGTCGGTCAGCCTGGCGACCCAGGGGGCGGTGGGGGGTGCGGTGGCCGCCGCGTGCACGGCGGCGAGGGAGCGGACGGCGGCCGGGAAGAGCAGCGAGTCACCGCGGGCGACGAGCCTGACCGCCCCGATCAGCTCGTCGGGGTCGGCGCGCTTGAGGAGGAAGCCCGCGGCTCCGGCGCGCAGCGCGTCGTAGACGTAGGCGTCGTTCTCGAAGGTGGTGACGACCACGATCCTGGGCGGCTCGGCCATGGTGGCGAGGATCTGCTCGGTCGCCCGGATTCCGTCGATCTCGGGCATCCGGACGTCCATCAGCACCACGTCGGGGACCAGGGACCGCACGAGCGGTACCGCCTCGGCGCCGGTGGCGGCCTCGCCGACGACCTCCAGGTCGGCCTCGGCCTCCAGGATGACCCGCAGCGCGGTGCGGACCATCCGCTCGTCGTCGCAGAGCACGATGCGCAGGGGCGGCCGGGCCGCCGGTGCGGCCCCGGTCACCGGTCGGCCGCCAGCGGGAGGACCGCGCGCAGCCGCCACCCGTCCTCGTGCGGGCCGGCCTCGACGGCGCCGCCGAGCAGTGCGGCCCGCTCCGCGGCGCCGCGCAGCCCGCGGCCCCCGGTGGTGCGCGGCTCCCGTGGCCCGGGTGGGGCGGGCGGATTGGTCATGGCGATCTCCAGTTGTCGTTGTCCGGTGCCGCGGCCGGCCCGGACGTGGATACGCAGGTCCACCGGGCCGCCGCCGTGGCGCAGGGCGTTGCTGAGGCCTTCCTGGACGATCCGGTAGGCCTCACGTGAGGTGATCTCCGGGAGCCGGGCCCAGTGCCCCGCGGGCCCGGGGTCCTGGTGGGCGGTGATGGCGGTGCCCGAGGCCCGGGTGCGGGACAGCAGCCCGTCGAGGTCGGCGGCGAGCGTCGGGGCGGGGGCGGTCGCGCCGCCCGGCCGGGCCGGGTCCCCCTCGCGCAGCAGGCCCAGTACGGCGTCCAGTTCGCCCACGGTCCGCCGGGTGGTGTCCTCGATCGCGGTGAGCGCCTCCCGTACGAAGCCGGGGTCGCGCTCCAGCATCCGCCGGGCGGCGGCCGCCTGGAGGGTGACGGCGCTGAGCGCGTGGCCGACCGCGTCGTGCAGCTCCCGGGCCAGCCGGTTGCGCACGGCCAGGTCGGCGGCCCGCTCCTCGGCCGCGGCGATCCGGTCCGCCGCCGTGGGCCCGAGCAGTACGGGCGCCAGTCGGGCCAGCAGTGCCCCGGCCCCGGCCGCGCACAGGGCGAGTGCGGCCAGCAGCCCGGTCCCGAGCAGGGGTGCCGTGTACGGTCCGACGCCGGTGCTGAACCACCCCAGCCCCAGCCGGGCTTCGCGCAGGCCGCTCACGAACGGCAGCGCGATCAGCACCACGGCCATGGGAGGCACCGCCAGAGTCATCCCGCTGACGAGCGCTCCGACCCCCAGGTGCAGGGTCCACCAGGCCGAGGCCCGCCCCCGCGCCGCCCAGGACCGCGCGGGCCCCTCGGCGAGCCGCTCCCCCGGCACCCCGCACATGACCCGGACCGCGGTCACCGACAGCGGCCGGACCAGCCCGTACACCCCGGTGACGGCGGCCAGCGGCAGAGCCGCGGCGTAGGCGGCGAGGGACAGGGGGAGGGAGGACAGGGCGTTGGCTCCGCCGGCGGCCATGCCGACCCCCACCGTGGCCAGGAGGAAGTACGGCATGAGCAGGGCGCCGCCGAGTATCTGGTGGACCCATCGCAGCCGGGCGCGCGCTCCCAGCAGCCACCCCAGGCCCTCGCGCATCAGCGCTCGCGTCGGGATATGAGGAACCGGACGAGGACGGTGGTGGCGAGCGATCCGGTGGCCATCTGGCCAGCGTAGATCAACCGGGCGGCGCCGGACATCGCCTCACCGCCGTCCAACTGCGGCCCCAGCGAGGCGATCAGCATCCAGGCACCCCAGGTCAGCGTCGCCGCGGCGCCGATCCAGGTGAGGCCGAGCGGCCACCGCGCCACCAGCGCCCCGCCGCGGGCCAGGAGCAGCGCTCCCGCTCCTGCGGCGAGCACGCATATCGCGTGGGCCGCGCAGACCGCGGCGCTCTCCGCCGCATACGCATCCGCCCGCTCGTTGCCCAGCCCGGCCGTGCCCCCCGATGCCCGGTAGGCCAGCACCGCGGCCAGGACCAGGGCGCCCCAGGCTGCGGCTGCCGCCACCACCCCCGTCGGCGACGGCAGCCGCTCTCCCACCACGCCCTGCCACCGTCGGCCCCAGCGCTTGCGCGCATAGGGCACGAACAGTGCGGCCAGGGCGAGCCCTTGGACGGTGAATCCCGTGTACACGACGTTGAAGACCCAGGGGTCCAGGAAGGGCTCCCGCGCCGCCGCCTCCTGCGGGCCGGCGCCGAAGCCCAGGGCCCGTACGAGCAACTGGCCCGGGAACCCGAGCAGGATCGGGGTCAACAGGCCCGTGGCTGTGAACACCGGAACGGTCAGTATCCAGGCGGGCGTTCTCAGCCCCCAGGGTCTGGTGAGCACCAGGACGAGCGCGATCACGCACGCGTCCATGGCCAGCGTGACGGCGTTGGCCACGGTGAGGAACGGTCCGGCCTCCAGCAGCACGCTGCCGTCCGGTATGCCGATCCGGCTGCCGGACAGCCAGGCGGCCTTGAGCGCCAGATACGGCACCGTGGCCGCCAGGGCCACCGCCGTGAGGATGTGCCTCCCTGCCCCCGGCCCGGTGGTGGAGGACTGCTGTGCGTGCGTCGTGTGAACGGCTCGTGTGGTCATGCCCCAACGGTCCCGTGCACGGCGGTCCGCCGCCTCCCCCGCAATGGGGAACCGCCTCCCCCACGCGGGGGAGGAGCAACCGGCCCCGAGTGTCACACGCACCGTCACATGCGGCGCGTCACCACCGACAGCCGGTCGCGGGCCTCGAACAGCGCCGCCTTGATGACCTGCTCGTGCCCCGGCGTCAGCCGGGCCACCGGCACCGAGCAGCTCACCGCGTCCCGGGCCGGCGTCCGGTACGGCACGGCCACCCCGAAGCAGCGCAGCCCGAGCGTGTTCTCCTCCCGGTCCACCGCGTACCCCTGCTCCCGCACCAGCTCCAGTTCCTCGATGAGCTGTTCCCGGTCGGTGATGGTGTGCTCGGTGACCCCCTCCAGCCGGCGCGGCAGCAGCGCCCGTACCTCCGCGTCCGAGTGCGTGGCGAGCAGCGCCTTGCCGAGTGCCGTCGAGTGCACGGGCAGCCGCCGCCCGACCCTGGTGAAGGGCCGCAGGTAGTGCTGGGACTGCCGGGTGGCGAGGTACACCACGCTCGTCCCGTCGAGCCGGGCCAGGTGGATGGTCTCGGTCGTGTCGTCGGAGAGCCGGTCCAGGGTGGGCCGGGCCGCGGCGACCACCTCGTCGCCGTCGATGTACGAACTGCCGACCAGCAGGGCCCGTACGCCGATGCCGTACCGCGTGCCCGTCGCGTCCGTCTCCACCCACCCCAGGTTCACGAGCGTGCGCAGCAGCATGTAGAGGCTGGACTTGGGCAGGGAGAGGTCGTTCTGGATGTCGGCCAGGCTGTGCAGCCCCGGCCGGGCCGCGAAGTGCTCCAGCAGCAGGACGGTCCGGACCGCCGATTTGACCGGCGCCGCCGCAACCGGAATCCCCGACTCGGTCGTCGTCATACGCCCGCTTCCCCTCTGGTCGCCTCTTGTCACGTGGAGGACCCCGGAAATAGAGTCCGCAGCAGATGTGATCATTCATCCACCGGAACCGCGTTCAGAATACTGAACGATCCAGGAGGCAGTGGGCCATGACAACGACACCAGTCTGGAGTGTGGACCCCCGCACCGGGAAGCAGCGCGAGCAGGTTGCGGTGGAGGCCACATCCCGCGAGGTGGACGAAGCCGTACGGGCCGCCCATGCCGCCCGCGGCCCGCTCGCGGACGCCGCCGTCCGCGCCGCCTTCCTGCGCACCGCCGCCGCGCTGCTCGACGAGGCCGCCGCCCACGTCATCGAGGCCGCCGACGCCGAGACCGCGCTCGGCCCGGGCCGGCTCACCGGCGAACTGGCCCGCACCACCGGCCAGCTGCGCGCCTTCGCCGATGCCGTCGACGAGGGGTCCTACCTCGACGTCCGGATCGACCGCGCCGATCCCTCCCTCAGCCCGCCGCGCCCCGAGCTGCGCCGCTACAAGGTCCCGCTCGGCGTGGTCGCGGTCTACGCCGCCTCCAACTTCCCGCTCGCCTTCTCCGTCCCCGGCGGGGACACCGCGAGCGCGCTGGCCGCGGGCTGCCCGGTGGTGGTCAAGGCGCACCCCGACCACCCCGCCACCTCCGAGCTGTGCGCCTCGCTGCTGCGCCGGGCGGCCGTCGCCAACGGGCTCCCGCCCGACGTGGTGGCCGTGGTCCACGGGTTCGACGCCGGCCTGGCGCTGATCCGCCACCCGCTGGTCGCCGCCGCCGGATTCACCGGTTCCATCCGGGGCGGGCGGGCGCTGTTCGACGCCGCCGCCGCCCGGCCCGTGCCCATCCCCTTCCACGGCGAACTGGGCTCCCTCAACCCCGTCGTGGTCACCCCGGCGGCGGCCGCCGAGCGCGCCGAGGAGATCGGCGCCGGTCTCGCGGCCTCGGTCACCCTCGGCGTCGGCCAGTTCTGCGTCAAGCCCGGCCTGGTCCTGGTGCCCGACGGCGCGGACGGCGACCGGCTCACAGCCGAGCTGACCAAGGCGCTCGGCGAGACCGAGCCCGGGGTGCTGCTCGACCACCGGATGCGGGAGAACTTCGTCTCCGGGGTCCGCGAGCGGGCCGCACTGCCCGGCGTCGAGGCCCCCGTCACCCCGGGGAGCGGCGGCGACCACACGGTGGGTGCGGGCTATCTGACCGTGCGGGCCGAGGACCTCCTCGCCGGCGACGGACACGACGTCCTGCTGGAGGAGTGCTTCGGCCCGGTCACCGTCGTCGTCCGGTACGCCGGCCAGGGCGAGGCGGGCGCGGTCCTCGGGCGGCTCGGCGGGAACCTGAGCGCCACCCTCCAGCTGTCCGCCGCCGAGACCGAGGGCGCCCCGGGCCCGGCCGCCGAGCTGATCGGGCAGGTCACACAGCTGGCGGGGCGGATCGTGGTCAACGGCTGGCCCACCGGGGTGGCGGTGGCCCCGGCCCAGCACCACGGCGGCCCGTACCCGGCGGCGACCTCGCACTCCACCTCGGTGGGCGACACGGCGATCGAGCGCTGGCTGCGTCCGGTGGCCTACCAGTCGGTCCCGGACGCCCTCCTCCCGCCCGAGCTCCGCGAGGCCAACCCCCTGAACCTCCCCCGCCGCGTGACGGGCGGCTGAGTCCGCCCGCGGGCGCGCCGGGGCGGGCCCGTCCGACGGCCCCGGCGCCCGGCCCTGCCCTGCCCTGCCCCGCCGGTAATCCCGTTGCCTGCCCCGCGCCGCGCAGGGCAGGCTGCGGGTCATGCCGAGACCGCATGGATTCACCTACGCCCGCCGGGGCGCCGACTGCGTCGTCATCACCCACCACGGCCGCTCGGCGGCCACCCTGCGCGGGACGCGTGCCGCCGGGTTCCTTACCGAGGTGGAATCCGGGGATCCGCAGCTCGTGATGGCCCGCTGGACCGGCTCGTACAAGTTCGGCAACGAACGCACCGCGAAGAACCACCCCCGCAACCGGCGCGGAAATATCGCCCGAGGGTAAGGGAACGGCAAAGCACCTCCGCTCGTTCTCCGGGCATGACCGCTATGACCCCTGGATCCAACCTGCCGCTCAATGCCGTCCGTGTGACGGTCGACGTGGCTGCGCCGGTGCGGCTCGACGTGTCCGCGCTGCTCCTCACGGCGGACGGCAAGGTGCGCTCCGACGCCGACTTCATCTTCTTCAACCAGCCCAGCGGGCCCGGTGTCACCTACCGGTCCGGTGGGGGCGCGGCGCCCGACTCGGTCACCGTGGACACCTCCGCGGTGCCCCCGGGCATCGAGCGGATCGTGGTCACGGCCAGCCCGGATGCCGCCGGGCAGACGTTCCAGGGCATCGAGCCCACCGCCACCGTGCGCAACGCCGACGGCGGCGCGGTGATCGCCTCGTTCACCCCGCCGCAGCTGACGACCGAGACCGCGCTCGTCATCGTCGAGATCTATCTGCGCGGCGGCGCGTGGAAGGTCCGGGCGGTCGGCCAGGGGTATGCGAACGGCCTCGCCGGCATCGCCACCGACTTCGGGGTCAGCGTCGACGAGGAACCGGCTCCCGCGGCCGCCGTCGCCCCGCCCGCCCCCGCGGCACCGGTGGCGCCCCCGGCTCCGCCCGCCCCGCCGGCCACCCACCAGCCCTCCCCCTGGCTCACCGCCGGCGCCGCCACACCCGCCCCGGTCACCCCGGCCCCCGCCCCCGCTCCCGCCGCGCCCCCGGCCGCCCCCGCCGCACCGCCCGCCGCCGGGAAGATCAACCTGGACAAGGGCCGGGTCAGCCTCCAGAAGAACCAGACCGTCTCACTGGTCAAGGGCGGCCGCCCGCTGCTCTCCCAGGTCAAGATGGGCCTGGGCTGGGAGCCCGCCTTCCGGGGCCGGGACATCGACCTCGACGCGTCCGTCATCGCCTACGGCCCCCAGCGCAACCACATCGACAGCTGCTATTTCGGCAAGCTGTCCATCCTGAACGGCGCCATCAAGCACTCCGGGGACAACCTCACGGGTGAGGGCGCGGGCGACGACGAGGTGATCGTCGTGGACCTCGGCCGGCTGCCCGCCGACGCCACCGGCCTGGTCTTCACGGTCAACTCCTTCTCCGGCCAGAAGTTCACGGAGGTGGCCAAGGCCTACTGCCGCCTGATCGACGCGGCGAGCGGCGAGGAGCTGGTGCGCTTCGACCTCACCGGTGCCGAGCCGCAGACGGGCGTGATGATGGCGAAGCTGATCCGCCAGTTCTCCGGGGAGTGGGAGATGACGGCCATGGGCGAGTTTGTGAAGTCGCGCACAGTGCGCGGCATGGTCAAGCCCGCCGCCCAGGCACTCTGAGCAGGTGGGCGGGCACGGGCGGCCACCGGACCGGATCGCGGGTGATGGATGCCACGCGTAATCCGTGGGTGGCTGTCAGTGCCCGCCCGTAGCCTTGGAAGCATGCACGAGACACTCACGCCCGCGGGGCCCGCCCGCCCGTCCGCCGCCGAGGCGAACGAGGCGATACGGCACCTCGTGGAGACCCGGGTGGACGGCGAGTGGCCTTCCGAGGCCTATGAGTTCCTGCTCGCCGAGTGGGCCGAGGCCTCCCGCGCGGAGGTTTCCCCGGCCCAGTGAGGCCCGCGAGCCCGGCCGGGCGGGGCGTCAGTGTGCGCGCCGCCACGGCCCGGTGACGGCCAGCATGATCCCGGGGTCCTGGAGGTTCGCGTAGAGGGTCCGCCCGTCCGGCGAGAAGCAGACGCCGGTGAACTCCGCGTACTCGGGCTCCTGCGGCGTTCCGATGTTCAGCTCGTTGCGCGCCAGCGGGTAGGTGCGGCCCGATGCGGTCGCGCCGAACAGGTGTTGCAGCCCCGAGCCGTCCTCCGCGATGACCAGGCCCCCGTACGGCGACACGGTGATGTTGTCCGGCCCGTCGTAGCCACCGCCCGCCGACGGGTCCGCGTTGACGCCGATAAGGACGGTCAGCCGGACGGTACGCCGCTTGGGGTCGTAGAACCAGACCTGGCCGTCGTGCGCCGCGCCCGGGCTCTCCTCGCGGGCGTAGGAGGATACGAAGTACGCGCCCCCGTCGGCCCACCACATGCCCTCCAGCTTGCGGCCGCGCGTCACCGCGCTGTCCGCGAACTGCCCCCGCACCGGCACGGTCCGCGCGTCGCGGTCCGGCACGTCCACCCAGTCGACCCCGTAGACGGTGCCGACCCTCGTGGCGCGCGAGAGGTCGTCGACGAACCGGCCCGAGCTGTCGGTGCACTTGGCGGCCTGGAGCACGCCCGCGTCGGCGGCGAGCATACGGAGCCTGCCGCGCCCGTGCCGGAAGCCGCGGGGCGGGGACCAGCGGTAGAACAGCCCGTTGGGGCCGGAGGCGTCCTCGGTCAGGTACGCGTGCCCCTGCCGCGGGTCGATGACCACGGCCTCGTGGTCGTAGCGGCCGAACGCCTTGACCGGGCGCGGGTCGCGGTTGGCGCGGCGGTCGTGCGGATCGACCTCGAAGACGTAGCCGTGGTCCTTGGTCATGCCGTTCCTGCCGGCGAGGTCGGAGTTCTCCTCGCAGGTCAGCCAGGTGCCCCAGGGCGTGGCGCCGCCCGCGCAGTTGGTCGACGTACCGGCGATGCCCACCCACTCGGCGACCTCGCCGCCGCGCCGGACCTCCACGACCGTGCAGCCGCCGGCCGCGGCCGGGTCGTAGACGAGGCCTTCGGTGAGCGGGACCGGGCGGGCCCAGTTCTCCCGCCTGCCCTTCAGTTCGTGGTTGTTGACGAGGAGGGTGACGCCGCGGTGGCCCTCGAAGGCCGCGGTCCCGTCGTGGTGGGACGGGGTGGTCTCACCGGACTCCAGCCTGGTGACGCCGCTGTGGGTGATCACGCGGTACCAGAAGCCGGCGGGAAGGGCGAGGATGCCGGCCGGGTCGGGGACGAGCGGGCCGTAGCCGGGCTCACAGGGCCGCCCGTGCTCGTCGCGGCCCGCGCCGTCCTCGGCCGCGAGCGCGCCCGGAGCGGTGGCCAGGGCGCCGACCGTCCCGGTGAGCACGACTCCCGCACCGGCGAGGGCGGTACGGGCGGTGAAGTCTCTGCGGCTGAGGGGCATCGGGTCTCCTGGGGTGGGCAGTGGTGCGCCTGGCGTGCGGTCGTGGGCGCACACGCTCCCGCCCGCACGTGAACGGCGGCTGGAGTACCCACGAAGGGAACCGGCCCCTCGCCGGTCGGCGGCAATGGCCAAGTCCGGCCCAGGAACGGCGCATTGTCGCCCGCCTCCCGGGCCCGCCCGGCTCAGGGCCTGCGGGAGCGCGCCTTGAAGGCGGCCTTGCGGGCCTCCTTCGCCGTCCTGCGGTCCGGGTGCAGCCGGCCCATCGCCTCCAGGACCTGGACCGTCGAGGGGTGCTCGACGCGCCACACCTGGTCGAAGAACCCCGTGTGATGCGCGGTCAGGGTCTCGATCAGGAGGGGCAGCTCCTCGGTCTCGCCGTCCGCGGCGAGCTGCGCCGCGATCGTGTCGACGGTCAGCCAGAACACCATCGCCGGCGCGGGCGGCGGTACGTCGGCCACCCCGTGCTCCGCCAGCCAGACCCGGGCGAGCCCGCCGAGTTCCGCCTCGTCCAGCACCGAGCGGACCGCCGGCTCGGCCTCCGGCCCGGCCAGCGCGAGGGCCTGCTGGCAGCGCAGCCGTCGCAGTGGGCCGCCCTCGTCGTCCCCGCGTGCGGCGGCAAGCAGTTCGGCGACGGCGGCAGGCAGGTCACGGCCCGCCATCCACTGCTCGATCTCGGCCTGCGCGGCGTGTTCGGGGTAGGAGGCGACGGCGTCGAGGAGGGCGTCTGCGCCCTTGTCGGCCAGTTCCCCGATCGCGGGGGCCTCGACTCCGGCCTCCAGCATCCGGGCGCGGATGCCGTAGAGGCCGAGCGGGGTCAGGCGGACCATGCCGTAGCGGGAGACGTCATCGTCGTCCTCCTCCCGCCCACCGCGCGGGCCGTCCTCGTCGGCCTGCGCCATGAGCTCCTCGTCGACGGGCCGGAACTCCACCAGTCCGATCGGCTCCAACTGCCGGAACTGGTCGTCGAGGCGCATCATCGCGTCCGAGACCTGCTCCAGCACGGCGTCGGTCGGTTCGGTCATTCCCTCGGGCACGACCATCGACGCGGCCAGCACCGGAAGCGGGATCGGCCGGTCGGCACCGCCGGTCCCGGAGACGGTGAGCAGGTAGAGGTTGGCGAGGACCGCGTCGAGCACGTCCGCCTCGCGGCCCGGGTTCCAGTCCAGCCGGTCGAAGTCGATCTCCCCGCCCGCGTCCAGCGCGTCGACCAGGTCCTCCAGGTCGGGCACCGCCGCGTCGGCGAGCACCGTCTCCAGGGCCGCCCGCCACAGGTCGAGCACGTCGCCGGGGGTACCACCGGTCACCAGCGCCAGGTCCTCGCCGGGCACGGCCGTGCCGTACGGCTCCTCACGGGTTCCGGCCCCCGCCCCGGCGGCACCTGCGCCGCCCTCGGCGCCCCCGTCCCCGGCCGCGTCCGGCTCGGTCACGTCCACCAGCCCGGTGTCCACGGCCACCCGCCAGGCCTGGCTCGCGTGCCCGGGGGCGTCCTCGTCGCCGGCGTCGAGGCCGAGGTGGGCGGCGGCGTCGGGCAGCTGTTCGGCCGCCAGTTCGCCCCCGACGCCGACGCGGGTTCCCGGCCCGGCCCAGCGGGCCAGTCGTACGGCGCGCGCGAACAGCGGGGCGCCGAGGGCGTCACGTGCCAGCTCCGCATCGGAGTGCAGCCGTACCGGCGGCAGTGTGGGGTGCGACTCAGCGGACATGGGGCGGCTCTCCTCGCGGACGCGGTGGTGACGGGCGGGCCGTGACGGTCCGTCCGGGCGGCCGAACCGTCATACGCGCCCGAAAACCGGCGACATGGCCGACATGACGGGGCAGTGCGGGCATGGCGGATGTGGCGCAGATGACAGCCGTGGCCGTCTGTACGGCGACCCAGCGTAGACGCATATCGGGCGCCTCCGACGGGCCATCGCCTTTGGTTCATCCCACAGTCGACCGCCGTCTTCCCTGGAGGGCTTGACAACTTTGCTGGCAACACAGGAAATTGACGCGCGTAGACGTTTGGGGGCTGACCAACCCCCCGCAGATCTCGCTCTTCGCAGCCTCTCCCCACCCCTCTCCCACACCGGAGTTTCCTGACCATGCGCTCCTCGCATCCCCGCTCCGCCGCCGTCGCGGCCCTCGTCGCCACCGCGCTGGCCACCGGCCTGCTCGCGGGCTCCGCCGACGCGGCCGAGGGCGCGGCGTCCGCCGATCCGGTACGCATCCACGACATCCAGGGCACCACCCGGATATCCCCGCTCAACGGCAAGCAGGTCTCCGACGTCGAGGGCATCGTGACGGGCGTGCGGACCTACGGTTCGCGCGGCTTCTGGATCCAGGACCCCGACGCCGACGACAACGACGCGACGAGCGAGGGCGTCTTCGTCTTCACCAGCTCGGTCCCGACGGTCGCCGTCGGCGACGCGGTCAAGGTCTCCGGCACGGTCGGCGAGTACGTCCCCGGCGGAGTGAACTCCGGCAACCAGTCGGTGACCCAGATCTCCAAGCCGACGGTCACCGTGGTCTCCTCCGGCAACGCGCTGCCCGAGGCCGCCGCGGTCAACGAGTACACGGTGCCCGCCGAGTACACTCCGGCGGGCGACCCGGCCGCCGGCGGCAGCATCAACGGCCTGGCCCTGGACCCCTCCCGCTACGCCCTGGACTTCTACGAGTCCCTGGAGGGCATGAACGTCCGCATCGGCACCTCGCGCGTGGTCGGCGCCACCAGCCCGCACGCGGAGCTGTGGGTCACGGTCAAGGGCTGGGAGAACACCGCCAGGCGCGGCGGCACCGTCTACGGCTCCTACGAGTCCCAGAACACCGGCCGCCTGAAGATCCAGCAGCTCGCGCCCCTCGCGCAGCAGCCCTTCCCCGTGGCCAACGTCGGCGACAAGCTGACCGGCACCACCGAAGGCCCCATGGACTTCAACCAGTTCGGGGGCTACACGCTGGTGGCCCGCACCCTCGGCACCGTCAAGGCGGGCACCATCGCCCCCGAGAAGACCAAGCCGCAGGCCGCGCAGGAGCTCGCGGTGGCCACGTACAACGTGGAGAACCTCGACCCGACCGACCCGCAGGAGAAGTTCGACGCGCTGGCGAAGGCCGTCGTCGAGAACCTGGCCTCCCCCGACATCCTCGCGCTGGAGGAGATCCAGGACGACAACGGCGCCAAGAACGACGGCACCGTCTCGGCGGAGCAGACGCTCACGAAGTTCACCGCGGCCATCGCGGCGGCGGGCGGCCCGGCCTACCAGTGGCGGACCGTCGACCCCGAGGACAAGAAGGACGGCGGCCAGCCCGGCGGCAACATCCGCCAGGTGTTCCTCTTCAACCCGGCGCGGGTCTCCTTCACCGAGCGCGCCCCGGGTGACGCGGTGACGGCGACGGACGTCGTCAAGGAGAACGGCAAGACCCACCTGACCCACTCCCCCGGCCGCGTGGACCCCGCGAACCCGGCGTGGGCCGACAGCCGCAAGCCGCTCGCCGGCGAGTTCGTCTTCCGCGGCAAGACGGTCTTCGTGATCGCCAACCACTTCGGTTCCAAGGGCGGCGACGAGGGCCTGACCTCGCACCACCAGCCGCCGCTGCGCTCCTCGGAGGCCCAGCGGCTGCTCCAGGCGCAGGCCGTGAACGGCTTCGTGAAGCAGATCCTGGCGCAGGACAAGAACGCCAACGTCCTCGTCCTCGGTGACATCAACGACTTCGAGTTCTCGGCGACCACGGACGCGCTGGCGGACGGCGGGGCACTGTACCCGGCGATCAAGTCGCTGCCGAAGTCCGAGCGCTACTCGTACGTCTACCAGGGCAACGCGCAGGTGCTGGACCAGATCCTGACCAGCCCGGCGATCAAGAAGTTCACGTACGACAGCGTGCACATCAACGCGGAGTTCGCCGCGCAGAACAGCGACCACGACCCGCAGGTGCTGCGCTTCCGCCCGTAACACCGGGGCCAGGAGCAGCAGGGGGCCCGGCCGCCGCCCCGGCCGGGCCCCCTGCCGCGAACGAGGCTTCGAACCGCCCCTGGACCGGACGTGGGCCGTGACGGGGCCGCAGCAGGGCCGTGAGGGGCCGCGAGGGCCGTCCCGGGCGAGATGGGGACTTTCGGCCCTGGCGTGACGCTCGCCACATCTCCACCGAATCGACCGGTTGTGGTGTTGAGTGTCTGCACGCCCGATCTTGCCCCGGCCCGGCTGGCGCCCCTCGCAGCCCTCGCACCCCCTGGAGGATCCTGGTGTTCCCCTCGATCTCCGCCGCCCAGGAAGTCGGCCTCGCCGTCCTGCTCGCGGCAGCGCTCGTCTGGGTGGCCGGCCTGGGCCACATGCTGTGGGGCAGCCGCTTCCGCCGGCCGGAGCCCGCCGCCACCGAGACCCTCCCGATGATCCCGGCGCAGCGCAGCTCCGCCGGGCACCCGATGGAGTCGGTGCAGCTGACCGAGGCGGAAGAGCAGGCCTTCGCCGGCCTGATCCGCACGATCCCCCTCCACTGAGCGTCCGCCCGGCGCACCCGCCCCGGGACGGCGGCCTTCCCGGCCCCTTGCATGCGACCGAGCGCCCTCCCGGGCCGGGTGGGGCCGGGAGGGCGCTCGGGGCATGGGGCCGGCTGTGGGCCGGCTGTCAGTTGTGGCTGTGCAGGACCTCGTTCAGGCCGCCCCAGTTGGCCTTGTACGGGCGGGCCTCGACGGTGCCCGTGACCGAGTTGCGGCGGAAGAGGATGTTGTCGGCGCCGGAGAGCTCCAGGGCCTTGACGACCTGGCCGTCCGGCAGGGTGACGCGGGTGCCCGCGGTGACGTAGAGGCCCGCCTCGACGACGCACTCGTCGCCGAGGGCGATGCCCACGCCCGCCTCGGCGCCGACCAGGGTGCGCTCACCGATCGAGATGATCTGCTTGCCGCCGCCCGAGAGGGTGCCCATCGTGGAGGCGCCGCCTCCGATGTCGGAACCGTCCCCGACGACGACGCCCGCGGAGATGCGGCCCTCGACCATGGAGGTGCCGAGCGTGCCGGCGTTGAAGTTGACGAAGCCCTCGTGCATGACGGTGGTGCCCTCGGCGAGGTGCGCGCCGAGGCGGACGCGGTCCGCGTCGGCGATGCGCACGCCCTTGGGGGCGACGTAGTCCGTCATCCGCGGGAACTTGTCGATCGAGGTGACCTGGAGGTGCAGGCCCTCGGCGCGGGCGTTGAGGCGGACGGTCTCGACCTGGTCGACGGCGACCGGGCCCAGCGAGGTCCAGGCGACGTTGGCCAGCAGGCCGAAGACACCGTCGAGGTTCTGGCCGTGCGGCTTGACCAGGCGGTGGCTGAGCAGGTGCAGGCGCAGGTACGCGTCGTGGGCGTCCAGCGGCTTGTCCTCCAGGGAGGCGATGACCGTGCGGACGGCTACGACCTCGACGCCGCGGACCGCGTCGTTACGGATCGCCTTGCCCGCGGCGGCGCCGAGGAGCTCCACGGCCTGCTCGGCGGTGAGGCGCTCGGTGCCGGCCGGGCCGGGCTCGGCGACCAGTTCGGGGGCGGGGAACCAGGTGTCGAGGACGGTGCCGTCGGCGGTGATGGTGGCAAGTCCGGCGGCGACGGCGCCGGTGGTACGCGTAGCAGTCATGCCCGAAACCTAACCGGCGACGGCCTGAGGTTGCGAACCGGTCTCATGAGCCGGTCGGAGCGCGTGTCGGCGCTGGCGCGCCCAGGCCCACAGCACCGCCCCGCCCGCCGCCACCGCGAGCCCGGCGCACAGCGGCCACAGCAGGCCGGGCGCGGCCGAGTACAGCGCACCGCCCAGCGGCGGCCCGATGACGACCCCGCTGACCGAGATCCCCGCGTACAGGCTCTGGAACCGCCCGACGGCGTGCTCGGGCGCCTCGTCGGCGACGTAGGCGGTGGCGGTGGTCTTGTAGAGGATCTCCCCGAGGCTCAGCAGGACCATCATCACCACGGCGCTCGCGATCCCCGCCCCGACCAGCAGCGCCCCATACCCGGCCCCGACCAGCACCAGCCCGGTGGCGATCACCGGCAGCGCCGGCCGGTCGCGCAACGCGACGGCCGCGGGCAGCTCCAGCAGCAGGATCACCGCGCCGTTGAGGGCGATGACGAGCCCGAAGGCGCGCGGGTCCAGGCCGTGGTCGGTGAGGAAGACGGGGAAGGTGGAGTACTGCTGGCGGTAGACGACGTCGGTCACCAGGATCGCGCCGAGCAGGACCAGCAGGGCGGGCCGGGCCCGTAGTTCGGCGGCGAGTCCGCGGCCCCGACCCCCGTCCGGGACCGCGGAGGCTTTGCGGGGGGCGCCGCGCGCCGGGACGGCGCGGGCGGTCCAGAGGGTGAAGGCGAGGGTTCCGACGCCGTCGGCGACGAAGAGCCAGTCGTAGGAGAGCCCGGTCGCGATCAGGGCGCCCAGCGGCGGCCCGAGGGTGAATCCGCCGTTGGACGCGCAGCGTACGAGGGCGAAGGCCTGGCGGCGGGCTCCCTCCGGGACGGTGACGGCGACCAGCGCGGAGTTGGCGGCCCGGATCACGCCGGAGGCGTACTGGGCCACCGGCAGGGCCGCGAAGAGCAGCGGCGTGGGCAGTAGCGGAAGGGCCGCGAGGGTGACCCCGGCGAGGGTGGCGGCGGCGAGGAGCACCCGGCGGTGGCCGAAGCGGTCCCCGTACCAGCCGCCGCTGAAGTTGCCCGCGACCAGGCCGATGCCGCCGAGCCCGGTGACGAGGCCGGCCTGGGCGGCGCCGAGTCCCCGCGGGCCGGTCAGGTAGAGGAAGACGAAGACGAAGGTGAAGCTGACGACGGCGTTGACGAACACCCCCGCAGCCAGCAGCCACACAACCCTCGGTACGTCCTTGAACCCCTGCAGCACACCCGTGCCCCCCGATCCGGCGAGTCAGTTCCTTTTGGGAACGGACTATGACAGCATGACAGCCTTGGGTCAACGGACGAAGGAGTTCCCATGGCCCAGCGCACACACCTCGGCGACGCGGACTGCGCCATCGCCCAGGCCCTCGACGTGGTGGGCGACTGGTGGACGCTGCTGATCGTGCGCGACACCGCGCGCGGTCTGCACCGCTTCGACGAGCTCCAGCGCGAGCTGGGGGTGTCCCGCAAGGTGCTCGCGGAGCGGCTGAAGCTGCTCGTGGAGGCCGGGGTGCTGTCGCGCGAGCCGTACCAGGAGCGTCCGGTGCGGCACGCGTACCGGCTGACCCCGCGCGGGCGGGGGCTGCTGCCGGTCCTGGTGGCCCTCCAGGACTGGGGAGACACCTGGGTCCTGGGAGAGGGAGAGATGACGGCGACGACCGACGAGGCATCGCGCGAGGCGGAACGGGTGCACGCGCTGCACGGCACGCGGGTACCGCCGCTGCTGCTGCCGGACCGTTTCGGCGGGGTCGGTGACCCGGTGGCGGACACGGCGTTCACGGTCCTGTACTTCTTCCCGGGCGCGTACGCGCGGGCCGAGTCCTACCCACCCGGCTGGGCCGGGATCCCGGGCGCCAAGGGCTGTACGTTCGAGTCGTGCACATACCGCGACCAGCTCGCGGAGTTCACGGCGGCCGGCGCCACCGTGCACGGCGTCTCGACCCAGCGGCCGGACGAGCAGCGGGAGTTCGCGGAGCAGGAGCGGCTGCGCTTCCCGCTCCTCTCGGACGCCGACCTGGCGCTGACGGCCGCGCTGCGCCTGCCGACGTTCCGCGCGGCGGGGGTGAGCCGGATCAAGCGGCTGACCCTGGTCGTCGACCGCGACCGCACGGTGCGCGAGGTGATCTACCCGATCCGCGACATCGAGGCGAGCGTGCAGGCGGCCCTGGCGGCGGTCCGCGCCGCCGCCCTCTAGGTCCTGTCGTCAAAGGAGCGCCGCCAGGCGGGACTGGGACGACAGGACCTAGCGCAGGAGACGGGCCAGTACCTCGCGGGCGTACGACTCGTCGTACTCGGCGTCCGTCAGCAGGACCTGAAGGCTGATGCCGTCGATCGCGGCGACCAGCGCCCGCGCCGTCACCGGGTCGGTGCGCGGGGTCAGCGCCTGGCACGCGGCCTCGCACCACTCGGCGGCCACCGGCCGCAGGGCCGGGCGGCGCAGCGCCGCGAGGTAGAGCTCGTACTCCAGCTCCGCCCGTCCGCGGTCCGCCGCCAGGAACTCGCCCAGGAGGCGGGCCAGCGCCCCGGCGAGGTCGACGCCCGGGTCGGCGAGCGCCGGCGCGTCCGCCACCGCCCGGGCGAAGCCCTCGTTGGCCTGCCGCAGCGCCGCCACCAGCAGGTCGTCCAGCGTCTTGAAGTGGTACGTCGTCGAGCCCAGTGGTACGTCGGCCTCCGCGGCCGCGCTGCGGTGGCTCAGCCCGGCGATGCCCTTGGCGCCCACCACGCGGATCGCGGCGTCGATGATCCGCCGGCGCCGGTCCGGGTCGTAGCGCCGCACACCCTGCGCCATCAGTGCGCCCCGCCCAGGTTCAGCAGGACCACACCGCCGATCACGAGTGCGATCCCCGCGATCTTCGCGGCGGTGGCCGCCTCTCCCATGAACACCATGCCGATCGCGGCGATGGCCGCGGTGCCCACGCCGGCCCATATCGCGTAGGCCGTGCCGACCGACATGGACTTCAGCGTCTGCGCGAGCAGGGTGAAGGCGATGGCGTAGCCCAGCAGGGTGCCGAGCGAGGGCCACAGCTTCGTGAAGCCGTCGCTGTACTTCATGGCGGTGGTGCCGGCGACCTCGGCGGCGATGGCTGCGGCGAGCAGGACATAGGGCATGTGTACAAGAGTACATATCGATGCGTACACCCGTACGCACACCAGCGGTCGCACGGTCCGTGGAACACCGAGGGCCCCCGGCACGCACGTGCCGGGGGCCCTCCTGTGCGGAAGCGGGGTGGTCAGACGTTGAAGCCGAGCGCGCGGAGCTGCTCACGACCGTCGTCGGTGATCTTGTCGGGGCCCCACGGCGGCATCCAGACCCAGTTGATCCGGAGTTCGTTGACGATGCCGTCCGTCGCCGACTTCGCCTGGTCCTCGATGACGTCCGTCAGCGGGCAGGCCGCCGAGGTCAGTGTCATGTCGAGGGTGGCGATGTTCGCGTCGTCGATGTGGATGCCGTAGATCAGACCCAGGTTGACGACGTCGATGCCCAGCTCGGGGTCGACCACGTCGTAGAGGGCCTCGCGGACCTCCTCCTCGGTGGCCGGCTTGGTCGACGCCTCGGGCGTCGCGTTCTCGGTCATGCCGTCTTCCTCTCCGCGTCGCCCAGAGCCTGGGCCGTCGCGTCCTTCCAGGCCATCCAGCTCAGCAGGGCACACTTCACACGAGCCGGGTACTTGGAGACGCCGACGAACGCGACCGCGTCCTCCAGTACCTCCTCCATGGCCTCGTCGGGCTCGATCTTGCCCTTGGACTGCATCATCTCCAGGAACACGGCCTGGATCTTCTGCGCCTCGGCCAGTTCCTTGCCCACGAGCAGCTCGTTCAGTACGGAGGCGCTGGCCTGGCTGATGGAGCAGCCCTGGCCCTCGTAGCTGACATCTGTCAGCGTCTCACCGTCGTACTTCACGCGCAGCGTGATCTCGTCACCGCAGGTCGGGTTGACGTGGTGCACCTCGGCGTCGCCGTCGCGCAGGCCACGCCCGTGCGGGTGCTTGTAGTGGTCCAGGATCAGTTCCTGGTACATCGAATCCAGCTTCACTGCGTCCTCGTCGCCTCGTCCGTCAGCCGAAGAAGTTCCGTACGTGCTCCAGCCCGTCGACCAGTGCGTCGACATCGGCCGGAGAGGAGTACAGATAGAAAGACGCTCGCGTCGTCGCCGGAATTCCGTAGCGCAGGCAGACGGGGCGCGCGCAGTGGTGTCCCACGCGGACCGCGATGCCCTGCTCGTCCAGGACCTGGCCGACGTCGTGCGGGTGGATGTCACCCAGCACGAAGGAGATCGCGGCGCCGCGGTCCTCGGCCGTGGTGGGGCCGATGATCCGCAGGTCGGGCACCTCGGCGAGGCGCTTGATCGCGTACTCGGTGATCGCGTGCTCGTGCGCGGCGATCTTGTCCATGCCGATCGCGGACAGGTAGTCCACGGCCGCGCCGAGGCCGACGGCCTGGGCGATCGGGGGCGTACCGGCCTCGAACTTGTGCGGCGCCGGGGCGTAGGTCGAGGCGTGCATCGACACGGTCTCGATCATCTCGCCGCCGCCGAGGAACGGGGGCAGGTCCTCCAGCAGCTCCTGGCGGCCCCACAGGACGCCGATGCCGGTCGGGCCGCACATCTTGTGGCCGGTGAAGGCCACGAAGTCCGCGCCGAGCGCCTGCACGTCCAGCGGCATGTGCGGAGCGGCCTGGGAGGCGTCGATCAACACCAGCGCGCCGACGTCCTGGGCGCGCCGGACGATCGCCTCGACCGGGTTGACCGTGCCCATGATGTTGGAGACCAGCGTGAAGGAGACGATCTTCGTCTTCTCCGTGATGACCTCTTCGATGTCGGACAGGTCGAGCCGGCCGTCGTCGGTGAGGCCGAACCACTTCAGCTTCGCGCCGGTCCGCTGCGCGAGCAGCTGCCACGGCACGATGTTGGAGTGGTGCTCCATCTCCGTGATGGCGATCTCGGTCTCGCGGTCGACCCGGTAGGGCTCGTCCGCCCAGCCGAGCATGTTCGCGACGAGGTTGAGCGACTCAGAGGCGTTCTTGGTGAAGATCACCTCGTCGCGGCTCGGCGCGTTGATGAAGGCGGCGACCTTGTCGCGAGCGCCCTCGTACAGCGCCGTGGCCTCCTCGGCGAGCACATGCACGCCACGGTGGACGTTGGCGTTGTGCTGCTCGTAGTACTCGTTCAGCGCGTCGAGCACCTGGCGCGGCTTCTGCGAGGTCGCCGCGTTGTCCAGGTAAACGATCTTCTTCCCGTCGTGGACCACACGATCCAGAAGGGGGAAGTCCTTTCGGATCGCCTCGATGTCGAGGAGGCCAGGCAGCTGTGTCACGCGGTCGCGCCACCCTTCGTGCTGTACGACTCGTAGCCTTCGGCCTCCAGCTTGTCGGCGAGCTCGGCGCCACCGGACTCGGCGATGCGGCCCTCGGAGAAGACGTGGACGAAGTCGGGCTTGATGTAGCGGAGGATCCGCGTGTAGTGCGTGATCAGCAGCGTGCCGACCTCGCCGGTCGCGCGGACGCGGTTGACGCCCTCGGAGACCTGGCGCAGGGCGTCGACGTCCAGGCCGGAGTCGGTCTCGTCGAGGATCGCGATCTTCGGCTTGAGGAGCTCCAGCTGGAGGATCTCGTGGCGCTTCTTCTCGCCGCCGGAGAAGCCCTCGTTGACGTTGCGCTCGGCGAAGGCCGGGTCCATCTGGAGCTGCTCCATCGCGGACTTGACCTCCTTCACCCAGGTGCGCAGCTTGGGGGCCTCGCCGCGGATGGCGGTGGCGGAGGTGCGCAGGAAGTTGGAGACCGAGACGCCGGGGACCTCGACCGGGTACTGCATGGCGAGGAAGAGGCCGGCGCGGGCGCGCTCGTCGACGGACATCTCCAGGACGTCTTCGCCGTCGAGGGTCACGGTGCCACCGGTGATGGTGTACTTCGGGTGACCGGCCAGGGAGTACGCCAGCGTGGACTTGCCGGAGCCGTTCGGACCCATGATGGCGTGCGTCTCACCCTGCTTGACGGTGAGGTCGACGCCCTTGAGGATCTCGCGGGCGCCGTTCTCGGCCTCGACGGAGACGTGCAGGTCGTGGATTTCAAGCGTTGCCATGGATACCTCAGGACTCCTGGGTGAGGGAGACGAGCACGTCGTCCCCTTCGATCTTTACGGGGTATACGGGGACGGGGCGCGTCGCGGGCAGACCGGAGGGCTTTCCGGTGCGCAGGTCGAAGGCCGACCCGTGCAGCCAGCACTCGATCATGCAGTCCTCGACCTCGCCCTCCGAGAGCGAGACGTTCGCGTGCGAGCAGATGTCGTTGATGGCGAACACCTCCCCGTCGGTGGAGACGATGGACACCGGCGTGCCGTCGAGTTCCACCCGCTTGGGGGTGTTCTCCTCCAGCTCGCTCAGCGCGCAGGCCTTGACGTAGTTCATCAGACGGAACCCTGGAGCTCGGCCTCGATCTTGGTGATCAGGCGCTCCTCGATGTCGTCGACACCGATCTGCTGGACGAGCTCGGCGAAGAAGCCGCGGACGACCAGGCGGCGGGCCTCGTCGGCCGGGATGCCGCGGGCCTGCAGGTAGAAGAGCTGCTCGTCGTCGAAGCGGCCGGTGGCGGAGGCGTGGCCGGCGCCGACGATCTCGCCGGTCTCGATCTCCAGGTTCGGCACGGAGTCGACCCGCGCGCCGTCCGTGAGGACGAGGTTGCGGTTCATCTCGTACGTGTCGGTGCCCTCGGCGCTCTTCTCGATGAGCACGTCGCCGATCCAGACGGCGTGGGCGTCCTGGCCCTGGAGCGCGCCCTTGTAGACCACGTTCGACTTGCAGTGCGGGGCGTCGTGCGTGACGAGGAGGCGGTGCTCCTGGTGCTGGCCGGCATCCGTGAAGTACAGGCCGAGCATTTCGGCCTCGCCGCCGGGGCCCGCGTAGGTGACGCGCGGGTGCAGGCGGACCAAATCGCCGCCGAAGGTGACGACCACGGACCTGAAGCTCGCGTCGCGGCCGATGAGGGCGTTGTGCTGCGAGGTGTGGACGGCGGTGTCGTCCCAGTCCTGGACGGACACGAAGGTCACCTTGGCGCCGTCGCCGACGAGGATGTCCACGTTGGCGGCGCGCACGCCGTCGCCGGTGTGGTCGATCACGATGATCGCCTCGGCGAAGGGCTTCACG
The DNA here is from genome assembly GCF_042726555.1 of Streptomyces sp. NPDC060232. NCBI lineage: Bacteria > Bacillati > Actinomycetota > Actinomycetes > Kitasatosporales > Streptomycetaceae > Streptomyces > Streptomyces sp. NPDC060232. The sequence continues at coordinate 97,301 of NZ_JBHXAG010000010.1, forward strand.
TCGAAGACGGTGTGGCCGAAGGTCGTGCCGCCCTCGCCGTGCAGGGCGACCCGGATCGGCTCGCCGAGCACGGTCTCCTTGGGCACGGTGACGACCGTGGCCTTGGCGAAGGACGAGAAGGCCTGTGCGGCGACGCGGTCGACGGGGGTGCCGGCCTTGCCGATCCGCTCGTCGCCGCGCTCCACGGACTCGACCGTGACGCCCTCGGGCGCGTCGATCTGGGCCTTCATGGCGCCGTCGGCGACGGCGGTGCCGTCGTGCAGGCCCCTCAGGCGGGCCAGCGGCGTGAAGCGCCACTCCTCCTCGCGGCCGTGCGGAACCGGGAAGTCGGCCACGTCGAAGGACGGGGGCGCGCTCATCCGGGTGGCGACGGTGGACTCGGCGGCCACCGCGATCGCGCCGGCGGTGGTGGAGCCCGCCGGAATATTCTGAGCCTCAGCCATGGCTGTCGTCTTGCTCGCTCTCTTAAAAGAACACGTCTGCGTCTGTGAATGTGCTGCGGGGCGGCGGCCGGACTAGCCGACCGAGCCCTCCATCTGCAGCTCGATCAGCCGGTTGAGCTCCAGCGCGTACTCCATCGGCAGCTCCTTCGCGATCGGCTCGACGAAGCCGCGCACGATCATGGCCATGGCCTCGAACTCGGTGAGGCCGCGCTGCATCAGGTAGAAGAGCTGGTCGTCGGAGACCTTGGAGACGGTGGCCTCGTGGCCCATCGTCACGTCGTCCTCGCGGACGTCCACGTACGGGTACGTGTCCGAGCGGGAGATGGTGTCCACGAGCAGCGCGTCGCACAGGACGTTGGACTTGGAGCCGGCGGCGCCCTCGCCGATCTCGACCAGACCGCGGTAGGAGGTGCGGCCACCGCCACGGGCCACCGACTTGGAGACGATGTTCGAGGAGGTGTTCGGCGCCATGTGGACCATCTTGGAGCCGGCGTCCTGGTGCTGGCCCTCGCCCGCGAAGGCGATGGACAGGGTCTCGCCCTTGGCGTGCTCGCCCATCAGGTACACGGCCGGGTACTTCATGGTGACCTTGGAACCGATGTTGCCGTCGATCCACTCCATGGTCGCGCCCTCGTACGCCACGGCGCGCTTGGTGACCAGGTTGTAGACGTTGTTCGACCAGTTCTGGATCGTCGTGTAGCGGCAGCGGCCGCCCTTCTTCACGATGATCTCGACGACGGCGCTGTGCAGCGAGTCCGAGGAGTAGATCGGGGCGGTGCAGCCCTCGACGTAGTGGACGTAGGCGTCCTCGTCGACGATGATCAGCGTCCGCTCGAACTGGCCCATGTTCTCCGTGTTGATACGGAAGTAGGCCTGGAGCGGGATGTCCACGTGGACACCCTTGGGGACGTAGATGAACGAGCCGCCGGACCACACCGCGGTGTTCAGCGAGGCGAACTTGTTGTCGCCGACCGGGATGACCGTGCCGAAGTACTCCTGGAAGAGCTCCGGGTGCTCCTTGAGCGCGGTGTCCGTGTCGAGGAAGATCACGCCCTGCTCCTCCAGGTCCTCGCGGATCTGGTGGTAGACGACCTCGGACTCGTACTGGGCCGCGACACCGGCGACGAGGCGCTGCTTCTCCGCCTCCGGGATGCCGAGCTTGTCGTACGTGTTCTTGATGTCCTCGGGCAGTTCCTCCCAGGAAGCGGCCTGCTTCTCGGTGGAGCGCACGAAGTACTTGATGTTGTCGAAGTCGATGCCCGAGAGGTCGGAGCCCCACATCGGCATGGGCTTCTTGCCGAAGAGCTTCAGGCCCTTGAGGCGGAGGTTCAGCATCCACTCCGGCTCGGACTTCTTCGCCGAGATGTCGCGGACGACAGCCTCGGACAGACCCCGCTTGGCGGCGGCGCCGGCCGCGTCGGAGTCGGCCCAGCCGTATTCATAGGTGCCCAGGCCATCGAGCTCAGGGTGAGCAGTCTCCGTGGTCATGCGGGGTTCCTCCCGGCCGTACTTGCAGATACTGATGTGTCGGTCTGTGTGGTGCCCGCGCTTCGCGGAATGAACGTCGTGCACACTCCGTCGCCATGGGCGATCGTGGCGAGGCGCTGCACGTGCGTCCCGAGCAGGCGAGAGAAGACCTCGGTCTCCGCCTCGCAGAGCTGCGGGAACTGCTCGGCCACGTGGGCGACCGGGCAGTGGTGCTGGCAGAGCTGTTCACCGCTGTGCGGACCGGGAGCGCTCTTCGCCGTAGCAGCGTACCCGTCCTGCGTCAACGCCCTGGCAAGGGCCTCCGCGCGGCCTTGGGGGGCGGCCGCCTCGACGGCTTCCCGGTATGCCTCGGCCTGCGACTCCATCCGCGCCCTGGCGAAGGCGGCGACGGCCGCCTCGCCCTGCTCGCCGCCGCCGACGGACTGCGCGATCCAGCGCAGGGCGTCCGCAGCGAGCTTGTCGTAGGACTGGTCGAAGGCGTCGCGCCCGCAGTCGGTGAGTGCGAAGACCTTGGCCGGCCGACCCCGGGTCCGCGCTCCGTACACGCGCTGCTCACGGGCTTCGACCACGTCGTCGGCGACGAGCGTGTCGAGGTGGCGGCGGACGGCGGCCTGGGTGAGGCCGAGGCGCTGGGCGAGGTCGGCGACGGTGGACGGGCCGTGGTCCAGGATCGAGCGCGCCACGCGGTTGCGGGTGGACCGCTCCCCGGTGGCGAGCTCCCCCTGGGGGGCCTCGTTCTGCCGTGCGCCGTATTTCACAACACCATTGTTGCGTAATTAACCGAGCCCGGACAAGCCGTGACGGAGGCCACGCCGGGTGGCCTCCATCACTAAGGGTTACCTTATTTATCGACGGAGAGTTATTCGAAGCGGCTCATTCCGACAACCCCCCGAACACCTCGCCCCGCCGAATTCCCGGCCCCCACCAGCGCTCCTGCACCCGCGCCTGCGCCCGGCACCCTGACGGTCCGGTTCTACGGAGGATCACCGGAACCGGATGGGCCGTCCAGGGCCGGCAGACTGAAAAGCGTCGCTTTCGCGACCGGCGTTCGAATATCCCGGCCCACGAGACCCGCCCACAGGACCCGGGGCCCGGGGCCCGCCCCGCGGGCCACAGGACCCGGGACCCGGGGCCCGCCCCGCGGCTCCGTAGACTCACCCCCCATGAGCAACGACCCCGCCGTGGAGATCCGCGGACTGGTGAAGCGGTACGGCGCCAAGACGGCGGTGGACGGACTGGACCTCACCGTCCGCGAGGCCTCCGTCACCGCGGTCCTCGGTCCCAACGGCGCGGGCAAGACGACCACGGTGGAGACCTGCGAGGGCTACCACCGCCCCGACGCCGGCACGGTCCGCGTCCTCGGCCTCGACCCGGTCGCCCAGGCCGAGGCCCTGCGCCCGCGGATCGGCGTGATGCTCCAGTCCGGAGGCGTGTACTCCGGGGCCCGCGCCGTCGAGATGCTGCACCACATGGCCAAGCTGTACGCCGACCCGCTCGACCCGGACACCCTGGTGGAACGCCTCGGACTCGGCGGCTGCGGCCGCACCCCCTACCGCCGGCTCTCCGGCGGCCAGCAGCAGCGCCTCGCCCTGGCCATGGCCGTCGTGGGCCGCCCCGAGCTGGTCTTCCTCGACGAGCCCACCGCCGGCCTGGACCCGCAGGCCCGCCGCGCCACCTGGGACCTCGTACGGGAACTGCGCGCCGACGGGGTCACCGTCGTCCTCACCACCCACCACATGGACGAGGCCGAACAGCTCTCGGACGAGGTCGCCATCGTGGACGCGGGCCGGGTCATCGCCCACGGCAGCCCCGAGCAGCTGTGCCGGGGCGGCGCCGAGAACACCCTGCGCTTCACCGGCCGCCCCTCCCTCGACCTGGCCTCGCTGCTGAAGGCCCTGCCCGACGGCACCCAGGCGGCCGAGGTCACACCGGGCGTCTACCGGGTGACCGGCGACGTCGACCCGCAGCTGCTGGCCACCGTCGCCTCCTGGTGCGCGCAGAACGGCGTGATGGCGGACAGCCTCGCGGTGGAGCGGCACACCCTCGAAGACGTCTTCCTCGAACTGACCGGTAAGGAGCTGCGCGCATGAGCGCCGGTACGTTCACCCCCCGCCCGGGGGCCGCGCCCGTGTCCCGCATGATCCTCGCGCAGACGGCGCTGGAGACGCGGATGCTGCTGCGCAACGGCGAGCAGCTGCTCCTGACCGTGATCATCCCGGCGCTGCTCCTGGTGCTGTTCTCCGCCGTCGACATCGTCGACACGGGCGCCGGGAAGCCCGTGGACTTCCTCGCCCCGGGCGTCCTCGCCCTCGCCGTGATGTCCACCGCCTTCACCGGCCAGGCCATCGCCACCGGCTTCGACCGCCGCTACGGCGTCCTCAAGCGGCTCGGGGCCTCCCCGCTGCCGCGCTGGGCACTGATGGCCGCCAAGACCCTCTCGGTGCTGGTCACCGAGGTGCTGCAGATCGCCCTGCTGACGGTGATCGCCCTCGCCCTGGGCTGGTCCCCGCAGGGCGATCCGCTGTCGGTCGCCGCGCTGGTGCTGCTGGGCACCGCCGCCTTCTCGGGGCTCGGCCTGCTGATGGCGGGCACGCTCAAGGCCGAGGCCACCCTGGCCGCAGCCAACCTGGTCTTCCTGCTGCTGCTGGTCGGCGGCGGGGTGATCGTGCCGCTCGACAAGTTCCCGGAGGCGGTGCGGTCCGCCCTGGAACTGCTGCCCATCTCGGCCCTGTCCGACGGGTTGCGCGAGGTGCTGCGGGACGGGGCCGCGCTGCCGTGGGGCGACGCGGCCGTCCTCGCGGCCTGGGCCGTACTCGGGCTGGGCGCCGCCGCTCGGCTCTTCCGCTGGGAATGAAACCCTTTCCCTCGCGGCGGCGCAGCCGGGAGGATGGACGCCTCCACACATGAAGCCGGGGGGCGGACATGGTGCAGCGGGAGGCCGTTCTTCGGCTGGACGAGCAGTGGGCGCGGGTGCGGGCGGGGGCCGCGCGGACGGAGCCGGCGGCGCGGACAAGGCTCCTGGACGAGCTGATCGGCGCCCTGCGCACGCTCACGGACGATCCCGAGTGCACCGCCCTGCTCGGGCTGCGCCTCGCCGACCGGGCCGCCCTGCGCTTCGGCGCGGGGGACCGCGCGGGCGCCCTCGCCACCATCGAGGAGGGCCTGCGCAGCTCCGAACGCGCCGCCCGGCACACCCCGGAGTACACCCGCTGGTACGCCCGCGGGCTGATCAACCACGGGGTGTGGCTGGCCTGGCCGCTGAGCGACGCGGACCGGCTGCCGAGGCACCCGCTGGGCCCGGCCGCGGCCGACGGCCCGAGTGCCATGGAGCGGGCCGCCGGTGAGCGCGCCCGCGATCTGACCCGTACCGCGGTGGGGGTGTGGGCGGGACTGGACCAGGCCGACCCGGTCAACCGGCGGGGCCTCGCCCAGGCCAAGGTGTTCCTCGGGGACCGCCTCGCCGAGCTGGGCTCCACCGAGGAGGCCGTGGCCTGGGCCGTGGACGCGGAGTCCGACTTCCGGCAGATGCTCCTGGCCGACCCCGCCGCGGAGGAGGCCGAGGCCGCCGAGGAGGCCCTCGACCACATCGGCCGCCAGCTGGAACTGCGCCTGCGCCACCTGGCCTTCGACGAGCTGGTCGGCCTGCGCACCCGGGGGCTGCTGCCAGAACGGCTGCTGCCCCGGGCCGTGGTGGCCGCCCGCATCCGGTCGGTGGCGGAGCCCGAGATCGCCGCCCGGCTGCGCCTCGACGCCGAACAGGTGCGCACGATGCTGGAGGTCACCCCGTGGCTGGCGGTGTGGCGCTTCGACGTCCGCGGCCCCGACGGACTGTGGAGCGCACTCCCCCATCCCTGGCACGGCGCAACAGAAGTGAGGAACCGGACAGCCGAGGATGTAGCGGGCGAATTGCTACGGAGGTTCACGAGCTCGCCGGACCACCCGGGCGACGGCGCGCATTGGCGCGTCCTGCTGTGGTGGCAGGAGGAGGGCGACCCCGCCGGGGCCCGGTTCCGGCTGCTCGTCGGCCCCGACGCACCGTCCTCCACCCCCTCGTGAAACTTTGCACAAGGGGTCGCCTACGATATGGGGCGTGTTGAACCCCCTCGCATACATCGCCAGCCGCTGGACTCCGTCACCCCGGATCGTCCGGCGGGCCGCGCTCGCCGCACTCCTCATGAGCGTGGCCATCGTCGTCACCGGCGGCGCGGTGCGGCTGACCGGATCCGGTCTCGGCTGCGACACCTGGCCCAAGTGCACCGACGACAGCCTGATCGCGACGCAGGAGCAGGGCTTCCACGGCGCCGTCGAATTCGGCAACCGCATGCTGACGTACGTGCTCAGCGCCGCCGTCGGCTGGGTGATCGTCGCGGCCCGGTCGGCCGAGCCCTGGCGCCGCTCGCTGACGAAGCTCGGCTGGACCCAGTTCGCCATCGTGATGTGCAACGCCGTGCTCGGCGGCATCACCGTCATGACGGGCCTCAACCCGTACAGCGTGGCGGGGCACTTCCTGCTCGCCACCTCGCTGATCGCCGTGACGACCGTCACCTGGCAGCGCGTCGGCGAGGGCGACGCCGCCCCCCGCCCGCGCGTTCCCGGCCCGGTCCGCAAGCTGTCGTGGGCGCTGACCACGACCACCCTGGTGCTGATCGCCGCGGGCACGGTGGTCACCGGTTCCGGCCCGCACGCCGGCGACAGCAGCGAGATCAAGCGGATGCCGTTCGACTGGGAGGCCACCGCGCACGTGCACGCCGTCGCCGCCTGGGTGGTCTGCGCCCTGGCCGTCGCGATGTGGCTGGTGCTGCGCGTCGTCGACGCCCCCGTCGACACCCGGGCCCGTGCCCGCGACCTGCTTCTCGTGCTGCTCGCCCAGGGCGGCATCGGCTACGTGCAGTTCTTCACCGATGTGCCCGAGGTGCTCGTCGCCGTGCACATGCTGGGATCCTGCCTGGTGTGGATCGCGGTGCTCCGGCTCGCCCTCAGCCTGCGTGAGCGGCCGTCGGACGAGGCGGGGATCCCCGCACCGCAGGACGCCCGGCTCTCCTCCGTCTGAGCCGGCCGCGCCGTACACCCGCGGACCGGCCTCACGGCCGGTCCAGCCGGTAGACGCGGCGGGCGTTGCCCGCCGCGACCATGGCCGCCACCCGCTCCGCGTCCCGCCAGGACCAGGACCCCTCGGCGACCCAGCCGCCCAGCACCCGGGCCAGCGCCTCCCGGAACACCAGGGCGCCCACCGCGTGCAGTTCGGGCAGCCCCCGCCCCCCGCTGGAGAACAGCAGCTTCCCGAACGGCGCCAGCTCCAGCAGCTCGGCCAGGACCGCCGCGGCCCGCGCCCCGGTCCGCCCGAGGCCCGCGCCCGCGTCGGCGTAGACGTGCGGGAAGGCCTCCGCGAGCCGCGCCGCGTGCCGGTGGTGCGGGTATCCGCCGAGCAGCACCAGCCGGGTGCCCGGCCCCGCGGTGGCCTGTACGAAACCGGTCAGCGCCGAGGGGTCCCCCGTACCCGTGTGCAGCTGGAGCGGCAGCCCGGACGCCACCGCGCTCCAGAGCAGGTGCCGCAGGAGTACGGGGTCCCGCAGCGCTCCCCCGCGCGGCCGCCCGGCCAGCCACCGGCCGGCCGCCCCGCGCACCTCACCCGGGCCGGGCGGATCGGGATCGAGGAGCCGGCCGTCGGCGCGGCCGGCGGCCGTGCCGCAGGAGAAGGCGGCGGCCCCGGCGGCGGCGTGGTGCACGGCCTCGGCGAGATGGGCGAGGAAGGAGGCCACCGTCCCGGAGGTGTCGGCGGCCTGTTCGGCCAGCGACTCCAGGCGGACCGTCTCGAAGGCCTCGGCGCCGGCGGCCAGCGCCATGTCCTTGGGGCCCGTGAGATCCCCGGTCACCCCGGTGTCGACCAGGTAGGCGGCGACCTTGGACCCCCGCAGCAGCAGCCGCGCGGACTCGGCCGGGCCCAGCTCGCGGCGCCGGGCCAGATAGCGGGCGGGGGCGGCGTGCGGCTCCAGCCCCAGCAGCGGCGGACACCACCGGCGGACGGCGAAGCCGGTCTGGGTGTCGAAGAAGGTCGTGCCCGCGGCGGGCGGGCCGGCCGAGGGGATCAGCTGGGCCTCGAAGGTGCCCAGGCCCAGCTCCGCACGGAGGACTCCGTGGCAGTACTGGTCCACCAGGGGCGGCGTTTCGATCATCCGGGCATCCCGTTGCGGACGTGGGGAAGGCGCTTCCACACGTCCTAACGGGTGAGCGGGGTGTGAGGTGTTGCTCGGGCTGTTGACCGAGACCGCGCTGCGGTCCCCCGGACGCCGGTCCGGGGCGGTCAGGCCGCCGGGTTCTCGGATCCGCCGAGCTGGAGGCCGGCCATCCGCGACCACTCGTACGGGCCGGTGCGCACGCGCGCGGCGAACTCCCCGTCGAACTCCTCGTGGAGGGTCAGCCCGGCCTTCTCCGCGGCGAGCTGCGCCACCGCGAAGGTCGGCGCCACCAGGTCGCCCCAGCCGCCGTCCGTGCCCACGAGCACGATGCGGGTGCCGGCCTGGCCGATGTGGGCGAGCTGGCCCTCGGCGCCGCCGTGCTGCTTGGCGAAGGCGCCGATCTGCTTGGCCAGCTTCGCGGCGGTACGGTCCTGCTTCTTGTCCGCGGCGCCTGCGGCGGCCGCGCTGTCTGCGGTGTCTCCCATGGAAACCATGCTACCGGCGAGTAATCAACGGAGGAAGGGATCCACGGCCACCGCCACGAAGAGCAGCGACACATAGGTGATCGACCAGTGGAACAGCCGCATCTCCTTGAGCTTCGCGCCCGTCACGCCCGCCTTGGCCCGCGCGTGCAGCGCGTGCGCCTCCCACAGCCACCAGCCGCCGGCCAGCAGTGCGACCGAGGTGTAGAACCAGCCGGTGTACCCCAGCGGGGTCAGCAGCAGCGAGACGCCGACCATCACCCAGCTGTAGAGCACGATCTGACGCGCCACGACCTTGTTGCCCGCGACGACGGGGAGCATCGGCACCCCGACGCGCGCGTAGTCGTCGGCCACCTTCATCGACAGCGGCCAGTAGTGCGGCGGCGTCCAGAAGAAGATGACGAGGAAGAGGATGACCGCCGCCCAGGAGACCTCGTTGCGGACCGCGGACCAGCCGATGAGCACCGGCAGGCAGCCCGCGATGCCGCCCCAGACGATGTTCTGGGTCGTGCGCCGCTTCAGCAGCATCGTGTAGACGACGACGTAGAAGAGGAGCGCCCCGAGCGACAGTGCCGCCGACAGCCAGTTGACGAGCAGGCCGAAGAACAGGGTGGAGACAACCCCGAGCGTGATGCCGAAGACCAGGCATTCACGCGGGCTGACCATGCCGGTCACCAGCGGGCGCTGCGAGGTGCGGTCCATCAGCGCGTCGATGTCGCGGTCGATGTACATGTTCAGCGCGTTCGCGCCGCCCGCGGACAGGTAGCCGCCGACGCAGGTCACCAGGACCAGCCACAGCGACGGAACGCCCTGCTCCGCGAGGAACATCACCGGCACTGTGGTGATCAGCAGAAGTTCGATGATCCGCGGCTTGGTCAATGCCACGAAAGCCATGACGCGGGTCCCGAACGGCCGGTGACCGGGGCTCGTCCCGAGCACCCCCGCTGGACGGGATTCGACGGCCGTCACGCACACCCCTGAGAGAGAATCCAGCAAGCTCCGACTCGGGCCGTTCACAGCATGAAGGCCCGGTTAAGGCTTGCGCGTACCACGCCACTGTAGACGTTGCGCTTACGTCGCCCTGCGCCGGGGTCGCCTCGTGTTGGGCCGATCGGCCCGTGCATACATACGGGGGACGACCGCGCCCGGGTCCCCGCGGCCGGGTGAACGCGGGTCGGCGCCGCGGTGACGGACCGCCTGCACTCGAATAGCTGCACGCCGTTGCGGGGGTAGGCTCGGAATCGCCGGTGCACCGTTCGTCACCGGGATACGAACATGTGGAGAGGAGCCCTGACTCACGGTGAGCACCAAGCCGACCACCACAGAGCTCGAGTGGACCGAACTGGACCAGCGGGCCGTCGACACCGCCCGAATCCTGGCCGCTGACGCGGTCCAGAAGGTCGGAAACGGCCACCCCGGTACGGCGATGAGCCTGGCCCCCGCCGCCTACACCCTCTTCCAGAAGGTGATGCGGCACGACCCGGCGGACCCCGAGTGGGTGGGCCGCGACCGTTTCGTGCTCTCCGCGGGGCACTCGTCCCTGACCCTCTACACCCAGCTGTACCTGGGCGGGTTCGGGCTGGAACTGGACGACCTGAAGTCGTTCCGCACCTGGGGCTCCAAGACCCCCGGCCACCCGGAGTACGGCCACACAGTCGGCGTCGAGACCACCACCGGCCCCCTCGGCCAGGGTGTCGCCAACGCGGTGGGCATGGCCATGGCCGCTCGCTACGAGCGCGGTCTCTTCGACCCGGAGGCCGTTCCCGGCACCTCCCCGTTCGACCACATGGTCTACGTCATCGCGGGTGACGGCTGCCTCCAGGAGGGCATCTCCCACGAGGCGTCCGCACTGGCCGGCCATCAGAAGCTCGGCAACCTGGTCCTGCTGTGGGACGACAACCACATCTCCATCGAGGGTGACACGGAGACCGCCGTCTCCGAGGACACCGTGAAGCGCTACGAGGCGTACGGCTGGCACGTCCAGCGCGTCGAGCAGCAGGAGAACGGCGACCTCGACCCGAAGGCGCTCTTCGCCGCGCTCCAGGCCGCCAAGGCCGTCACGGACCGCCCGTCCTTCATCGCGGCCCGTTCGATCATCGCCTGGCCCGCCCCGCACGCCCAGAACACCGAGGCCGCCCACGGCTCGGCGCTCGGCGACGACGAGGTCGCGGCCACCAAGCGCGTGCTCGGCTTCGACCCGGAGCAGACCTTCGAGGTCCCCGACGAGGTCATCGCCCACACCCGCAAGGCCCTGGACCGCGGCCGCGAGGCCAAGGCCGCCTGGGAGAAGGACTTCTCCGCCTGGCGCACCGCCAACCCGCAGCGCGCCGCCGAGTTCGACCGCGTCAACGCGAACGAGCTGCCCGCGGGCTGGGAGGACGAACTCCCCGTCTTCGAGGCCGGCAAGGGCGTCGCCACCCGCGCCGCGTCCGGCAAGGTCCTGCAGGCGCTCGGCGCGGTCATCCCGGAGCTGTGGGGCGGCTCGGCCGACCTCGCCGGCTCCAACAACACCACCATCGACAAGGAATCCTCCTTCCTGCCGGTGGGCAACCCCCTGCCGGAGGCCGACCCGTACGGCCGCACCATCCACTTCGGCATCCGCGAGCACGCCATGGCCGCGGCCATGAACGGCATCGCCCTGCACGGCCACACCCGCATCTACGGCGGCACCTTCCTGGTGTTCTCCGACTACATGCGCAACGCCGTGCGCCTGTCCGCGCTGATGCACCTGCCGGTGACCTACGTGTGGACGCACGACTCCATCGGCCTCGGCGAGGACGGCCCGACCCACCAGCCGGTCGAGCACCTCGCCTCGCTGCGCGCCATCCCGGGCCTGAACATCGTGCGCCCGGCCGACGCCAACGAGACCGCCATCGCCTGGCGCGAGATCCTGCGCCGCCACACCAAGGTCTTCGGCAAGGGTGCCCCGCACGGCCTCGCGCTGACCCGCCAGGGCGTGCCGACCTACGAGCGCAACGAGGCCGCCGCCAAGGGCGGGTACGTCCTGTTCGAGGCGGAGGGCGGCCCGGCGCAGGTCGTCCTCATCGGCACCGGCTCCGAGGTGCACGTGGCCGTCGAGGCCCGCGAGCAGCTCCAGGCCCAGGGCGTCCCGACCCGGGTCGTCTCGATGCCGTCGGTCGAGTGGTTCGAGGAGCAGGACCAGGAGTACAAGGACAGCGTCCTGCCGCCGTCGGTCAAGGCGCGCGTCGCGGTTGAGGCGGGCATCGGCCTGACCTGGCACCGCTACGTCGGCGACGCCGGCCGCATCGTGTCGCTGGAGCACTTCGGTGCCTCCGCCGACGCGAAGGTGCTCTTCCGCGAGTTCGGCTTCACGCCCGAGAACGTGGTGGCCGCCGCCCAGGCCAGCATCGATTCAGTACGCCTCGCCGCCGCCGCGCGCTGACGCCGCACGCAACCAAGTAGGAGATGTAATCCCATGACAGACGCACTCAAGCGCCTCTCCGACGAAGGCGTCGCGATCTGGCTGGACGACCTGTCCCGCAAGCGCATCACCTCCGGCAACCTGGCCGAGCTCATCGACCAGTCGCACGTGGTCGGTGTCACCACCAACCCGGCGATCTTCCAGAAGGCCATCAGCGGCGGCGAGGGCTACGAGCAGCAGCTCACCGATCTCGCGACCCGCAAGGTCACCGTGGAAGAGGCCCTGCGCATGATCACGACGGCGGACGTCAGGGACGCCGCCGACATCCTGCGCCCGGTCTACGACCGCACCGACGGCCAGGACGGCCGCGTGTCCATCGAGGTCGACCCCCGCCTGGCCCACGACACCGCGGCGACGATCGCCGAGGCCAAGCAGCTCGCCTGGCTGGTGGACCGTCCGAACACGCTCATCAAGATCCCGGCGACCAAGGCCGGCCTGCCGGCGATCACCGAGGTCATCGGCAAGGGCATCAGCGTGAACGTCACGCTGATCTTCTCGCTGGAGCGCTACCGCGAGGTCATGGACGCGTACCTGGCCGGTCTGGAGAAGGCCAAGGCCGCCGGCCTGGACCTCTCCCTGATCCACTCGGTCGCCTCCTTCTTCGTGTCCCGCGTGGACACCGAGATCGACAAGCGCCTGGACGCCGTCGGCACCGACGAGGCGAGGGCCCTCAAGGGCAAGGCGGCGCTCGCCAACGCCCGTCTGGCCTACGAGGCCTACGAGGAGGTCTTCTCCTCGGACCGCTGGACCGCCCTGGAGCGCGTCGGAGCCAACAAGCAGCGTGCGCTGTGGGCCTCGACCGGCGTCAAGGACCCGGCGTACAAGGACACCCTGTACGTGGACGACCTGGTCGCCCCGAACACGGTGAACACCATGCCGGAGGCCACCCTGGAGGCCACCGCGGACCACGGGCAGATCACCGGTGACACCGTCCGCGGCTCCTACGAGCAGGCCCGCGCCGAGCTCGATGCGGTCGCGAAGCTGGGCATCTCGTACGACGATGTCGTTCAGCTGCTGGAGGACGAGGGCGTCGAGAAGTTCGAGGCGTCCTGGAACGACCTGCTGAAGTCGACCGAGGCGGAGCTCGAGCGCCTCGCCCCCACGGAGGCCTGAACACCTTGTCTGTAAACGGAGCGAACCCGCTTCGTGACGCACAGGACCGGCGGCTCCCGCGCATCGCGGGGCCGTCCGGCCTGGTCATTTTCGGCGTTACGGGTGACCTGTCGCGCAAGAAGCTGATGCCTGCCGTCTACGACCTGGCCAATCGCGGCCTGCTCCCGCCGGGCTTCTCCCTCATCGGGTTCGCCCGCAGGGAGTGGGAGCACGAGGACTTCGCCCAGGAGGTGTACGAGGCGGTCAAGGAGCACTCGCGCACCCCCTTCCGTGAGGAGGTCTGGCAGCAGCTGGTGCAGGGCTGCCGCTTCGTCCAGGGCGACTTCGACGACGACACCGCCTTCGAGACGCTGAAGGCGACGATCGACGAGCTCGACAAGGCGCAGGGCACGGGGGGCAACTTCGCCTTCTACCTGTCCGTCCCGCCGAAGTTCTTCCCCAAGGTGGTCCAGCAGCTCAAGGACCACGGTCTGGCGCAGAAGGAGGGCTCCTGGCGGCGTGCCGTCATCGAGAAGCCCTTCGGCCACGACCTGAAGAGCGCCGAGGAGCTCAACAAGGTCGTCCACGAGGTCTTCCCGCGTGACGAGGTCTTCCGGATCGACCACTACCTCGGCAAGGAGACCGTCCAGAACATCCTGGCACTCCGCTTCGCCAACACCATGTTCGAGCCGATCTGGAACCGGTCGTATGTCGACCACGTGCAGATCACCATGGCCGAGGACATCGGCATCGGCGGCCGGGCGGGCTACTACGACGGCATCGGCGCGGCCCGTGACGTCATCCAGAACCACCTGCTCCAACTGCTCGCGCTGACCGCGATGGAGGAGCCCGGCTCCTTCCACCCCAAGGCGCTGGTGGCGGAGAAGCTCAAGGTCCTGACGGCGGTCCAGTTGCCGGAGGACCTGGGCAAGCACACCGTGCGCGGCCAGTACGCGGCGGCCTGGCAGGGCGGCGAGAAGGTCGTCGGGTACCTCGAAGAGGACGGCATCGACCCCAAGTCGAAGACCGACACCTACGCGGCCATCCGCCTGGAGATCAACAACCGCCGCTGGGCGGGCGTCCCCTTCTACCTGCGGACGGGCAAGCGCCTGGGACGCCGGGTCACCGAGATCGCGGTGGTCTTCAAGCGGGCCCCGTACCTGCCCTTCGAGTCGGGTGCGACCGAGGAGCTGGGGCAGAACGCCCTGGTCATCCGGGTCCAGCCGGACGAGGGCGTGACGGTGCGCTTCGGTTCCAAGGTTCCGGGCACCTCCATGGAGGTCCGGGACGTCACGATGGACTTTGCCTACGGCGAGTCCTTCACGGAGTCGAGCCCCGAGGCGTACGAGCGGCTCATCCTCGACGTGCTCCTCGGCGACGCGAACCTCTTCCCGCGTCACCAGGAAGTGGAGCTGTCCTGGAACATCCTCGACCCCATCGAGGAGTACTGGGACAAGCACGGCAAGCCCGCGCAGTACCCGGCGGGCACCTGGGGGCCGGTCGAGGCGGACGAGATGCTCGCACGAGACGGACGGAGCTGGCGCCGGCCATGAAGATCGACCTCACGGAGACCAACTCCAGCAAGATCAATGCCGCGATGGTGCAGGCACGCCGGGACATCGGCACGCCGGCCGTCGGCATGGTCCTCACGCTGGTGATCGTGACCGACGAGGAGAACGCGTACGACGCGCTCAAGTCGGCGAACGACGCGTCCCACGAACACCCCTCGCGGATCGTCGTCGTCATCAAGCGGGCCAGCCGCTCGCCCCGCAGCCGCCGTGACGCCCGGCTCGACGCGGAAGTCCGCGTCGGAGCGGACGCGGGCAGCGGTGAGACGGTCGTGCTGCGCCTTCACGGCGAACTGGTCGACCACGCCCAGTCGGTGGTTCTCCCGCTGCTCCTTCCGGATGCGCCTGTGGTCGTCTGGTGGCCGGACGGTGCTCCCACGGACCTGGCGGGCGATCCGCTGGGTGCGCTCGGGCAGCGCCGCATCACGGACACGTACTCCTGCGAGAACCCGGTCGGGACGCTCGGCGCCCGGGCCGGCGCGTACGCCCCCGGGGACACGGACCTGTCGTGGACCCGGATCACCCCGTGGCGTTCCATGCTGGCGGCCGCGCTGGACCAGCAGGCCCTGTCGGTCGTGTCGGCGACCGTCGAGGGCGAGGCCGACAACCCGAGCTGCGAGCTGCTGGCCATGTGGCTGGCGGACCGGCTCCAGGTCCCCGTCCGCCGCACGCTCTCGGAGGGTCCGGGCCTGACGGCCGTACGCCTGGCGACCAAGGACGGCGACATCGTCCTGAACCGCGCGGACGGCGGGCTGGCGACGCTGTGCATGCCGGGGCAGCCCGACCGGAACGTGGCGCTCAAGCGCCGCGACACGGCCGAGCTGCTGGCGGAGGAGCTGCGCCGGCTGGATCCGGACAACACGTACGCGGCCTCGCTGAAGTACGGAGTGTCCCAGCTGGCGGCGGCTTCACCGAAGCCCGAGGCCGAGGCCGAGGCTTCTGCGGAGTCGGCTCCGGCCGCGAAGCCGGCGGCCAAGCCGGCCGGCAAGCCGGCGAAGAAGCCCGCGGCCAAGTAGGCGGAACCGCTGCGCGGAGCCTTCCCCGCCCCGCCCCTTCGCCGTTTCCCGGGGCTCCGCCCCGGTTTCGGGAAGGGGCGGGGCGGGGGAACGGCTCCGCGCAGCGGCACCACACCACCCCTGAACCACCACGAAGGCGGCAGCACATGGGTATGACGACTCCTCAGGTCGTCGTCCACCGGGACAAGGAACTGATGGCCCAGGCCGCCGCGGCCCGGCTCATCACGAAGATCGTGGACGCCCAGACGGCCCGCGGCACCGCGTCCGTGGTCCTCACCGGCGGACGCAACGGCAACGGCCTCCTCGCCGCACTGGCCACCGCCCCGGCCCGCGACGCGATCGACTGGCAGCGGCTCGACCTGTGGTGGGGCGACGAGCGGTACGTGCCCGCCGACGACCCCGAGCGCAACCACACCCAGGCCCGCGAGGCCCTCCTGGACTCCGTCCCGGTCGACCCCGCCCGCGTGCACGCCATGCCGGCCTCCGACGGCCCGTACGGCGCCGACGTGGACGCGGCGGCCGCCGCATACGCGGCGGAGCTGGCGAGGGCGGCCGGTCCGGAGGACCACGGCCCGGTCCCCACCTTCGACGTACTGATGCTGGGCGTCGGCCCGGACACGCACGTGGCCTCGCTGTTCCCCGAGCACCCGGCGGCCCGGGAGACCGACCGCACGGTGGTCGGCGTGCACGGCGCCCCCAAGCCCCCGCCCACCCGGATCTCACTGACCCTCCCGGCCATCCGGGCGGCGCGCGAGGTCTGGCTGCTGGCGGCCGGCGAGGACAAGGCCGGCGCGGTCTCCATCGCCCTCGGCGGGGCCGGCGGGGTACAGGCGCCGGCCGCGGAGGCGTACGGGCGCTCACGCACCCTGTGGCTCCTGGACCGTGCGGCGGCGGCCAAACTGCCGTCCGGCATGTATCCCCCGGCCTCCTCCTGACGGCCCGACGCCCGTCCTGACGGAGAACGACGCGAAGGGCCCGCCCTCCTGAGGGAGAGCGGGCCCTTCGCGCATGCGTCAGCCGCGTCCGCGCAGCTTGCGGTAGGTGGTCACCAGCGACTGCGTCGAGGCGTCCAGGCCGGGCACGTCCGCGCCTTCGGTCAGGGCGGGCTCGACGCGCTTGGCGAGCACCTTGCCGAGCTCGACGCCCCACTGGTCGAAGGAGTCGATGTTCCACACGGCGCCCTGCACGAACACCTTGTGCTCGTAAAGCGCGATCAGCTGGCCCAGCACCCCGGGGGTGAGATCCGTGGCCAGGATGGTGGTCGTGGGGTGGTTGCCGTGGAAGGTCTTGTGCGGGACCAGCGACTCCGGCGCCCCTTCCGCGCGGACCTCGTCGGCCGTCTTGCCGAAGGCCAGCGCCTGGGTCTGCGCGAAGAAGTTGGCCATCAGCAGGTCGTGCTGGGCCGCCGGGGCCGCTTCCAGCTCGGCCACCGGGTTCGCGAAGCCGATGAAGTCCGCGGGGATCACCTTCGTCCCCTGGTGGATGAGCTGGTAGTAGGCGTGCTGGCCGTTGGTGCCGGGCGTGCCCCAGACCACCGGGCCGGTCTGCCACTCCACCGGATTGCCGTCGCGGTCCACGGACTTGCCGTTGGACTCCATGTCCAGCTGCTGCAGGTACGCGGTGAAGCGCGAGAGGTAGTGGCTGTACGGGAGCACCGCGTGCGACTGCGCGTCGAAGAAGGCGCCGTACCAGATCCCCAACAGGCCCATCAGCAGAGGGGCGTTCTCCTCGGCGGGCGCCGTGCGGAAGTGCTGGTCCATCAGGCGGAAGCCGGCGAGCAGGTCGCGGAAGGCGCCCGGGCCGATCGCGATCATCAGGGAGAGCCCGATGGCCGAGTCGAAGGAGTAGCGCCCGCCGACCCAGTCCCAGAACTCGAACATGTTGGCCGGGTCGATGCCGAACTCGGTGACCTTCTCCACGTTGGTCGACAGCGCCACGAAGTGCCGTGCCACGGCGGCCTGGTCGCCGCCCAGTCCCCCGAGCAGCCAGCCGCGCGCCGACGTGGCGTTGGTGATGGTCTCGATGGTGGTGAAGGTCTTGGAGGCGATGATGAACAGCGTCTCGGCCGGGTCCAGGTCGCGCACGGCCTCGTGCAGGTCCGCGCCGTCGACGTTGGACACGAAGCGCACGGTCAGGCCGCGGTCGGCGAAGGCGCGCAGGGCCTCGTAGGCCATGGCGGGACCCAGGTCGGAGCCGCCGATGCCGATGTTGACGACGTTCTTGATGCGCTTGCCGGTGAAGCCGGTCCACTTCCCCGACCTGATCTGCTCGGAGAAGGCCGCCATCTTGTCGAGGACCGCGTGCACGCCGGGGACGACGTCCTCGCCGTCCACCTCGACGACGGTGTCGGCCGGTGCGCGCAGCGCGGTGTGCAGGACCGCCCGGTCCTCGGTCGTGTTGATCTTCTCGCCGCGGAACATGGCCTCGCGCAGCTCGGCCACGCCCGTCGCCGCCGCCAGTTCGCGCAGCAGCTCCAGCGTCTCGTCGGTGACGAGGTGCTTGGAGTAGTCGATGTGCAGGTCGCCGACCTGCAGGGTGTATCCGGCGCCGCGGCCGGGGTTCTCCTCGAACAGCTGCCGCAGGTGCGTGTGCCCGAACTCCTCCCGGTGCTTGCCGAGTGCCAGCCACTGCGGCGTCCGGTTGAGCTTCGCCCTGCTCTCTGTGTTCATCTCGGACATCAACCCGTTTCTTCCGTCCTGTCGTGCCCCGCCGTTCACCAACTTAAGGGATCACAAGCGGCGCAACGCACACAAAGAGGCCCGGCCCCGCAGGAGAGATTCCTGCGGGGCCGGGCCTCACGTCACATTCGCCGGGCGGGGTCAGATCTCGCCCCGGAGCTTGGCGAGCGCCTCGGCAAGGATCGCCTCGCCATCGGCGTCGGAGCGCCGCTCCCGCACGTACGCCAGGTGCGTCTTGTACGGTTCGGTGCGCGGCGGCGCGGGCGGGTTGTCCCGGTCCTGGCCGGCCGGGAACCCGCAGCGCGGGCAGTCCCAGGTGTCCGGCACCTGCGCGTCGCTGGCGAAGCTCGGCTGCGTCTCGTGCCCGTTCGAGCACCAGAAGGAGATGCGCAGGCGGGGCGCGGACTCGCCGCGCTCTGCCTCACCCATCGGCCCCGCTCCGACCCGGCTACCACGGATCGCGTTGCCACTTGCCACGGTCGTAACTCCCTGCGTGATGGTGCCGCGGAGTGTGAGTGGAATTTCCGCCGCGGAGCGCCCAAGTCTACGTAAGGCCCAACGCACGTCCAGTGAGCGGAGTTACTGATTCCACGTCGTGAACGCCAGCCTCATGATAGGCCGGGCGATGCCGACCGGACTGCCCAAATGGCGAGAACGGTCAGCTGCTCGCCTTCATCACGAGGCCGAGCGCGACGATGCACGCGAACCAGAGCAGGCCCACCACGACGGTGATGCGGTCCAGGTTCCGCTCCGCGACGGAGGAGCCGCCGACCGACGACTGCATGCCGCCGCCGAACATGTCGGAGAGGCCGCCGCCCTTGCCCTTGTGCATCAGCACGAGCAGCATCAGCAGGGCGCTGAAGACGATCAGGGCGATCGAGAACCCCATAATCACGGCTGATTCCTACTTTCTGGCTTTTTCAGGCTTTCCGGCTGTGCGGGATGTGCGCGGGGGCCAGCGGCTGGTGGTTCAGCCTCTGGCCCCCGCAAGGGTACGACGGATCGGCCCTACCGCATACTCACTGGTCGCGGAAGCGGACGATCTTGACGAACTCGTCCGCGTCGAGCGCCGCGCCGCCGATCAGGGCGCCGTCGACGTCGGGCTGCGCCATGATCGCCGCGATGTTCCCGGACTTCACGGAGCCGCCGTACTGGATGCGGACCTTGTCGGCCAGCTCCTGCGAGTACAGCTCCGCGAGGCGGCCGCGGATCGCCCCGCAGACCTCCTGGGCGTCCTCGGGAGTGGCGACCTCGCCGGTCCCGATGGCCCAGACGGGCTCGTAGGCGACCACGATGGACTCGACCTGCTCGGCCGGGACGTCCCGCAGGCCGCCGTCGAGCTGGGTGAGCGTGTACGGGACCTGCTGGCCGGCCTTGCGGATGTCCAGGCCCTCGCCGACGCACAGGATCGGGGTGATCCCGTGCTTGAAGGCGGCCTTGACCTTGGCGTTGCAGATCTCGTCGGTCTCGCCGTGGTACTGGCGGCGCTCGCTGTGGCCGACGGCCACGTACGTGCACCGCAGCTTCGCCAGCATCGGGCCGGAGATCTCGCCGGTGTAGGCGCCGGAGTCGTGCGCGGAGATGTCCTGGGCGCCGTACTTGATCTTCAGCTTGTCGCCGTCGACCAGGGTCTGGACGGAGCGCAGGTCGACGAAGGGCGGCAGGACCGCGACCTCGACGGCGTCGTAGTCCTTGTCGGTGAGCGCGAAGGCGAGCTTCTGGACGTGGGCGATGGCCTCAAGGTGGTTGAGGTTCATCTTCCAGTTGCCCGCCATGAGCGGGGTGCGGGTGGTCATGCGGTTCAGCCCTCCAGGGCGGCGAGGCCGGGGAGCGTCTTGCCCTCGAGGTACTCGAGGGAGGCGCCACCGCCGGTGGAAATGTGGCCGAAAGCGTTCTCGTCGAAGCCGAGCGTGCGGACCGCGGCGGCACTGTCGCCACCGCCGACCACGGTGAAGGCGTCGCTGTCGACGAGAGCCTGCGCGATGGCGCGGGTGCCGCCGGCGTAGTCGGGGTGCTCGAAGACGCCCAGGGGGCCGTTCCAGAAGACGGTCGCCGCGTCGGCGATCTTCGAGGCGTACAGCTCACGGGTCTTCGGACCGATGTCCAGACCCTCCTTGTCGGCGGGGATCTTGTCCGCGTCGACGGTGATGTACTCGGCCGGGGCCTTGGTCTTCAGGTCGGGGAAGTCCGACGCGGCCAGGATGTCGACCGGCAGGACGAGCTCGACGCCGGTGGACTCGGCCCGGGCCATGTACTCCTTGACCTTGTCGACCTGGTCCTTCTGGAGCAGGGAGATGCCGACCTCGTGGCCCTTGGCGTAGAGGAAGGTGTAGGCCATGCCGCCGCCGATGAGGATGCGGTCGGCCTTGCCGAGCAGCTCGTCGATGACGGCCAGCTTGTCGGAGACCTTGGCGCCGCCGAGGACCACGACGTAGGGGCGCTTGACCTCGTCCGTCAGCTTCTTCAGGACGCCGACCTCGGTGGCGATGAGCTGACCGGCCGCGTGCGGGAGCCGCGCGGGCAGGTCGAAGACCGAGGCGTGCTTGCGGTGGACGGCGCCGAAGCCGTCGCCGACGTAGATGTCGGCGAGTTCCGCGAGCTGGTCCGCGAAGGCGGCGCGCTCGGCGTCGTCCTTCGAGGTCTCGCCGGCGTTGAAGCGGAGGTTCTCGATGACGGCCACCTGGCCGTCGGTGAGGGCGGCGACGGTCTCCTTGGCGGAGGAGCCCACGGTGTCGGTGGCGAACGCGACGTCCGAGCCCAGCAGTTCACCGAGCCGGGCGGCGGCCGGCGCGAGCGAGAAGGCCGGTTCCGGGGCGCCCTTGGGGCGGCCGAGGTGCGAGGCCACGACGACGCGGGCGCCGGCTTCGGCGAGCTTCGCGATCGTGGGCTGGACGGCGCGGATGCGGCCGTCGTCGGTGATCGTGCCCTCGGCGAGCGGAACATTGAGGTCCGCGCGGACGAAGACCCGCTTGCCCTTGACGCCTTCGGCGAGCAGTTCGTCGATCGTCTTCATGTGTTTCTGACTCCTTTGGGCGCCCGTGTCGGGGGCGAAGAACGACTGGCAAGCTACAGGGTCCGGACTGCGCATCGTCGCGCGGCCCGGACCCTGTGCTTCACATCGTGGTGTCAGCCCTGGAACTCAGAGCCGGCCGCCGACGAAGACCGTCAGGTCCACGAGGCGGTTGGAGTAGCCCCACTCGTTGTCGTACCAGCCGACGACCTTGACCTGCTTGCCCTGGACCATGGTCAGGGAGGAGTCGAAGGTGCAGGACGCCGGCCAGTTCACGATGTCGGAGGAGACGATCGCGTCCTCGGTGTAGTCGAGGATGCCCTTCAGCTGGCCCTCGGAGGCCTTCTGGAAGGCGGCGTTGATCTCGTCCTTGGTGACCTCGCGGTCGAGCTCC
This sequence comes from Streptomyces sp. NPDC060232, assembly GCF_042726555.1. NCBI lineage: Bacteria > Bacillati > Actinomycetota > Actinomycetes > Kitasatosporales > Streptomycetaceae > Streptomyces > Streptomyces sp. NPDC060232. The sequence goes on from NZ_JBHXAG010000010.1 coordinate 119,090, forward strand.
AGCACGAGGTCCGTGACCGACCCGGTCGGGACCGGGACGCGCATCGCGATGCCGTCGAGCTTGCCCTTGAGCTGCGGCAGGACCAGCGCGGTGGCCTTGGCGGCACCCGTGGAGGTCGGGATGATGTTCTCGGCGGCGGCGCGGGCGCGGCGCAGGTCCGAGTGCGGGAAGTCCAGGATGCGCTGGTCGTTCGTGTACGCGTGGACCGTCGTCATCATCCCCTTGACGATGCCGAAGTTCTCGTCGAGGACCTTGGCCATCGGCGCCACGCAGTTCGTGGTGCAGGACGCGTTGGAGATGACGTGGTGGTTGGCCGCGTCGTACTTGTCCTGGTTGACGCCCATGACGATGGTGATGTCCTCGTCCTTGGCCGGAGCCGAGATGAGGACCTTCTTCGCGCCGGCCGCGATGTGCTTGGCGGCGTCGGCCTTCTTCGTGAAGATGCCGGTCGACTCGATGACGATGTCGGCGCCCAGTTCGCCCCAGGGGAGGTTCGCGGGGTCGCGCTCGGCGAAGGTCTTGAAGGTGTTGCCGCCGACGGTGATGGTGTCGTCGGTGTGGGACACCTCGGCCTTGAGGCGGCCCAGGATGGTGTCGTACTTGAGAAGGTGCACCAGGGTGGCGTTGTCAGTCAGGTCGTTGACACCGACGATCTCGATGTCCGCTCCCTGCTCCAGGAGGGCCCGGAAGTAGTTGCGGCCGATGCGGCCAAAACCGTTGATGCCTACGCGGATCGTCACGAACCGATCTCCTCGTTGGTGCGCCGGTGAGAGCGCCGGCGAGCTGTAAATGGGATGTCCCCGACCGCTTACGACCCTACCTCTCCGTGAGCTTTTGGGTGACATCGGTCGAGGGCTGACACTCCCCCCACTTCGTGGGGGACCCTCCGCCGAGGCCCGCCCCGGACACTTTCGTCGCGGGCCTCGGGGACCTCGGTCCCGGTCACTCTGGGTGAGTGTCGAGGGTGGCGCTGTTCAGCGGTTGAGCGAGCGGAGGGCCTTACCGACGAGTAGGGCGCGATCCGCCGCCGCGGGCAGGTGTTCCAGGCCGAAGCCCAGAAGTACGGTGTCACGCGTGGTCACCGACGCGTAGGACCGGAAGAGCTCTCCTGTCCGGGACCAGTCGCCCGGGACGTCGGGGCTTCCTGCGGGTGCGCCCTGGGCCGCCCAGGCGCCGAGCGAGGTCTCGAACCCCTCGGCCGCCTGCTCCCCGCCGCCGGTTGACAGCCGCACCTCGTCGGCGAATACGCCGCGTCCGCCCGTGCCCGGGTCGGTGATGGAGGAGAGGGAGAGCTCGACGGACCGGCCCGCGTAGGCGCTCAGGTCGAAGGAGACCTGCTTCCAGCCGCCGGATGAGCCGGTGAAGGTGTTCCACCGGCCGCTGGTGCCGTGCGGGGTGCAGCCACCGGCCTCCAGGGTGAGGTAGCGGCGCAGGAACGGGTGGCCGTTGATGAAGAACCCGGCCGCGCACTCCTCCGGTACGGCGGGGCTGCTCAGGCCGCCGGCCTCCGGCAGCATGGTCCAGTCGTCGCCGCCGGCGCTGCGGGCCTCCAGTGCGGCGTGGTCGTAGCCGTCCTCCAGGTTCCAGCTGAGGGCGAGCTTCAGCTGCGGCCGGTCGGCCGCGGTGACTCCCGTGAGGTCGATGGTGCGGACGAGCCGCTTCCAGTCGCTGTCGGTGTGCAGCGCCGAGGCCATCCCACCGCCGGCGTAGGGGGCGTACGGGTTCGTGATCCCGGTGTACCGGCCTGCCTGCGCGCTGGTGAACTGCGGGAACTGCGCGGGCGCCAGGGTCTCGGAGGTCACCGTGTAGGAGCCGGGGGCGTCCAGCGGATTGCCCGCGGCGTCGCCGAGGCCGCCGTGCGCGCCCTGCAGGGCGCCGGCACCGGTGAAGCCGGTGGCGCCGGGGGTGCTGTTGCGGCCGTAGGCGCCGAGCCAGTACTGGCTGAAGTCGTTCGTCACGGCGCGGCCGACCTGGGCGTTGCCGCCGGCCAGCTCACCGGCCTCGATCAGCCGGCCGCCCTCGTTCAGGAAGTCGCGGACCGCCAACTGCGTTTCCCCGCCGGGTGTCTTGGCCCCGGTGTAGTGGACGGCCGTGCCGAAGTGGGAGAGGACCCCGAGGTGGTGCGGGACGCCCCAGACGGCGACGTCCCAGACCGCGGCGGACCTGCCGTTGGCGCGCAGCGCGTCGACGTACTTCTGGGCGTGCTGGGCCGCGGCGCCCTCCTCGGCGATCACCAGGACGTCCGCGCGGGGCCGCTCGGCCACCGTGTACGTGAAGTGCTCGCTGGAGACCTGCTTGCCAGAGCGGTCGCGGCCGGTGAACCAGACCTCGACCCTGTCCCCGGGCCTGGTGCCGTCCACCTCGGCGCGGTACTCGTCGAACCAGTTGTTGTCCTCGCCGCCGTAGACGTCACCGCCCTTCCAGGGCTTGAGGTCCTCGTCGTGCGTGCGGCCGCCGTTGATCCGGTAGTTCAGCTCCTTGTCCCTCAGCGCCTTGCGGGCCGTGACGGCGACCTCCTGGTCCTGGCCGCGGGCCGCGTAGGAGGTGGTGAAGGGGTCGACGGTGAAGTCGGCCGCGCTCAGGCCGACGGAGGACGCGGGCCGGTCCGGGTGCGCGGCGCTCTCACCGACCGCGAGGGCGAAGGGGATGTTCTTGGCGAACTCCGCCTGGATGAGCTTCTCGTCGTCCGGGAAGTTGAAGCCGGAGGCGCAGTCCTCGGGCTTCCACCGGTCGTCCGGGTCGGCCGCGGAGGCGGTCTGGCAGGTGGTCATCTCCGGCGTGAACATCATGATGCCGTTGACGTTGGAGGCATGGCCGTCGGCCTCGCCGTTGGTGGTGTACAGCTCGGAGGACACCTGCGGGTGGTAGCCGGGGACGGCCGGGTTCTCGGGGGTGCCGGCGAGGGCCTGGTAGGCGACGTCGTCGGGCGTGGGGGTGGCCACCTGCCAGCCCACGCCGTAGAGGATCAGCTCGGCGGCGGAGTGGTAGTTGACGGCGTACTCGAAGCCGATGCGCTTCTCGAAGGCGTCGAGGGCGGCGGTCTCGGGCTCGGAGGAGGCCTTGGGGCCGCGGTAGGTCTCGCTGGCCTGGTTGGGCGAGGAGCCCTCGTTGTCGTAGCCCCACTTGTAGGCGAAGTTGCGGTTGAGGTCGACACCGTCGCCCGCGGTGATCTTCCCGTCGCCGTTGTTGTCGCGCAGGTTCTTGCGCCACAGCCGCCGGCCGTCGGCGGCGTGCGTGTAGTCGTAGCCGTCGGGGTTGGCGCTGAGGAGGAACCACAGCTCGCTGGAGTCCACCAGCTTCGTGATCCGCTGGTCCTTGCCGTAGTTGTCGAGCGTGTGGTGCATCAGCCGCCGGGTCATCTCGGGGGTGATCCACTCGCGGGCGTGCTGGTTGGACATGTAGAGCACGGAGGGCTTGTGGCCGTCCTTGGTCTTCTTCGCGTTCTTGCTGACCTTCAGGGCGAGGATGTCCTTGCCCTGGACGGTCTTGCCGATGGAGACGACCTTGGTGAGCGCCGGGTGCTCCTGGGCCGTGCGCAGGATCTCCTCCTGGAGGCCGCCCTTGCCGCTGTACGGGCGGAACACGCCGTCGCCGGCCGCTTCGGCCCGGGCCAGGCCCTGGGCCGGGATCCTGCGCTCGGCGAGCTTGACGCCCTGGGCGGCCAGCTCGCCTGCCTGGGCTCCGGTGAGGAAGAGCTCGACCCGGGCGGTCCCGGTCTCCGGGGCGCGCTCGGTGAGCTCGTGGGCGTCCTGGCCGGCCGCGAGGACGAGCGGCACCTGTTCCCGGGTGATGTCGGCGTCGTAGACCCGCACCTCCTCGGCGCCGGAGGCGGAGCCGGACGCGGCGGTGCCGGGCCGCGCCTGGGCGGTCGCGGGCAAGGCGGCGAGTGTGGTTCCGAGAACGAGTGCGCTTGCGGCGAGGACGACTCTCGCGCGGTGACTCATGTGCCCCCCTGGGCGTCGGCTGCCACGAAAGGTTCGGACGCCAGACTCAAGACCGGCCCATGCTCATGTCAATGGGGCATACCGCAAAGGGGCCGCACGAGTGATCGCGCGAGCCCCTTCTGCCGTAGGGGGGTGCGTGGGCGACCGGTTATCCGGCCATGTTGTCGGCCATCTCCTCGCTGAGGTCGAGGTTCGACTCGGTGCCCGGGATGCCGAGGTCCTGGGCCCGCTTGTCGGCCATCGCCAGCAGGCGCCGGATCCGGCCGGCGACGGCGTCCTTGGTCAGCGGTGGGTCGGCGAGCGCGCCCAGCTCCTCCAGGGAGGCCTGCTTGTGCTCCATGCGCAGCCGGCCGGCCGCGGCGAGGTGCTCGGGGACCTCCTCGCCGAGGATCTCCAGCGCGCGCTGGACGCGGGCTCCGGCAGCCACGGCGGCCCGCGCCGAGCGGCGCAGGTTGGCGTCGTCGAAGTTGGCGAGGCGGTTGGCGGTGGCACGCACCTCGCGCCGCATCCGCCGCTCCTCCCAGGCCAGCACCGACTCGTGCGCGCCGAGCCGGGTCAGCAGGGCGCCGATCGCGTCGCCGTCGCGGACGACGACCCGGTCCACCCCTCGCACCTCGCGCGCCTTGGCGGCGATGGAGAGCCTGCGGGCGGCGCCCACCAGGGCCAGGGCGGCCTCCGGGCCGGGGCAGGTGACCTCCAGGGAGGAGGACCGGCCCGGTTCGGTGAGCGAGCCGTGGGCCAGGAAGGCGCCGCGCCACGCCGCCTCGGCGTCGCAGGTGGCACCGGAGACCACCTGGGGCGGAAGCCCCCGGATGGGGCGTCCGCGGCCGTCCACGAGGCCCGTCTGGCGTGCCAGCTGGTCGCCTCCGGCGACGACGCGCACCACGTAGCGGCTGCCGCGGCGCAGTCCGCCGGGGGCCATCACCACCAGGTCCGAGGAGTGGCCGAAGATCTCCAGGATGTCCTTGCGCAGGCGGCGTGCGGCGATCCCGGTGTCGAGCTCCGCCTCGATGACGATCCGGCCGCTCACCAGGTGCAGCCCGCCCGCGAACCGAAGGATCGCCGAGACCTCCGCTTTTCTGCAGCAGGTCCGGGTGACGGGGAGCCGGGAGATCTCATCCTTCACCGCTGGCGTCATCGCCATGGGCCGATCCTTCCATGCATCCGAAAAATACGGTCGTACGCGGCGGCAAGCAGCTCCGGGTCGTGCTTCGGTGAGCCGTCCTGCCTGGCCACGGGGGCCAGCTCGACCGCGGCACCGAACCGCTTCGCGGCATCGGCAAGGGACTCGCGGTCGGGCACGGCGGCCTCGTCGGCCAGCACCACGTCCAGGGCGAGTTTAGGGGCGTGTCGGGCCAAAACCTCCAAATGACGCTGCGGAGAGAAGCCCTCTGTTTCGCCGGGCTGCGGCGCGAGGTTCAGCGACAGCACCCGCCGGGCCTTGGTCTCGACGAGCGCGTCCAGCAGTTCCGGCACCAGCAGGTGCGGAATCACGGAGGAGAACCACGAGCCGGGACCCAGCACCACCCAGTCGGCGTCCAGGACCGCCGCGACGGCCTCCGGCACGGCCGGCGGGGCGCCCGGCACGACCTGTACGGAGAGCACCTCGCCCGGGGTCAGGGCCACGGTGGCCTGCCCGCGGACGGTGTCGACGTCCTCGGGACGAGCCGGGTCGTGGCCCCTGACCAGGGCCTGGAGCTCCAGCGGCACCGCCGACATCGGCAGCACCCGGCCCTGCGCGCCGAGCAGCCGGCCCACCAGGTCGAGGGCCTGGACGGGGTCGCCGAGCTGTTCCCACAGGGCGACGATCAGCAGGTTGCCGACGGCGTGCCCGTGCAGGTCGCCCTCGGACTGGAAGCGGTGCTGGATGACGCGGGCCCAGGTCTGGCCCCAGTCGTCGTCCCCGCACAGCGCTGCCAGCGCCTTGCGCAGGTCGCCGGGCGGCAGCACGCCGAGCTCCTCCCGGAGCCGTCCGCTGGAGCCGCCGTCGTCGGCGACGGTGACCACGGCGGTGAGGTCACCGGTGATCCGGCGCAGGGCTGCGAGGGAGGCCGACAGGCCCTGGCCGCCGCCGAGCGCGACCACCTTGGGCGTGGCGCCCCTCCGGCGGCCGGAGCGGCCCGCGCCTTCCTCTCCCCGGCCCGGGGTGAGGCGGCGCAGGCGGCTCAGCCGCGGGGTCCGTGCGGTCACTCGCGCCCCATGTCCCGGTGGACGACGACGGTCTCGACTCCCTCGGAGGCGAGGCGGGCGGCGAGCTTCTCGGACATGGCCACGCTGCGGTGCTTGCCGCCCGTGCACCCGACCGCGATGGTCACGTACCGCTTGCCCTCACGGCGGTAGCCGGTGGCGATGAGCTGGAGCAGCTCGGTGTACCGGTCGAGGAACTCCTTGGCGCCGGGCTGGCTGAAGACGTATCCCGACACCTCCTCGTTGAGCCCGGTGAAGGGGCGCAGCTCCGGGACCCAGTGCGGGTTCGGGATGAAGCGGCAGTCGACGACGAGGTCGGCGTCGACGGGGAGGCCGTACTTGTAGCCGAAGGACATGACGGTGGCCCGCAGCTCGGGCTCCTCGTCGCCGGCGAACTGGGCGTCCATCTTGGCGCGCAGCTCGTGCACGTTGAGGCTGGAGGTGTCGATCACCAGGTCGGCGTCGCCGCGCAGCTCGCGCAGGAGGTCGCGCTCGGCGGCGATGCCGTCGGTGATGCGGCCGTCACCCTGGAGCGGGTGCGGGCGGCGGACCGACTCGAAGCGGCGGACCAGCGCGTCGTCGGAGGACTCCAGGAAGACGATGCGGCGGGTGACGCCCTTGCTGTCGAGGTCGGCAAGGGACTCGCGCAGGGCGTCGAAGAACTGCCGGCCGCGGACGTCGACGACGACCGCGATGCGGGCCACGTTGCCCTGAGAGCGGGCGCCGAGCTCCACCATGGTGGGGATCAGCGCGGGCGGCAGGTTGTCGACGACGAACCAGCCGAGGTCCTCCAGACACTTGGCCGCCGTGCTGCGGCCGGCCCCGGACATACCGGAGATGATCACCAGCTCGGGGATGGCCGCCTCGGCGGTCTCGCCGGGCTCCGTTGTCGTGCCCGTACTCACCTGTGCTCCGTCTCGGTCGTGCGTGGTCTCGTGCTCGGTCATTGCTCGGTCCCCCGTTCGGACGATGCTCCCGCTGGCGCGGGGTTCTCATCCTCAATGATCTCTCCTGTGGCCGTGTTGACGGCAGGACCGGCGGGGACCGCCCCGGCGAGGGCCGCGGCCACGGTCTCGGCCGTCTTCCGTCCTATGCCCGGGACCTCGCAGATCTGGTCGATTGTCGCCTGTCTCAGCTTCTTCACCGAACCGAAGTGCTTCACCAGGGCCTGCTTGCGGCTCTCGCCGAGGCCGGGCACCTCGTCCAGCGGCCCCGCCTTCAGGCGCTTGCCGCGCTTGCTGCGCTGGTACTGGATGGCGAAGCGGTGGGCTTCGTCACGTACCCGCTGGAGCAGGTAGAGGCCCTCGCTGGTGCGGGGCAGGACGACGGGGTCGTCCTCGCCGGGCACCCAGACCTCCTCCAGCCGCTTGGCCAGGCCGCAGACGGCGACGTCGTCGATGCCGAGCTCGTCCAGGGCGCGCTGGGCGGCGGCGACCTGCGGCTGCCCGCCGTCGACGACGACGAGCTGGGGCGGGTAGGCAAAGCGCTTGGGCTTGCCGTCGTCCTCGGGCGGCCCGTCCTCGCCGTCCTGGGGGGCCTGGGGGGCCTGGGGGTCCCACTCCCCCGTCTTGGACTTCTCCAGCAGGTAGCGCCGGAAGCGCCGGGAGACCACCTCGTGCATGGACCGGACGTCGTCCTGTCCCTCGAAGGACTTGACCTGGAAGCGCCGGTACTCGCTCTTGCGGGCCAGGCCGTCCTCGAAGACGACCATGGACGCGACGACGTCGTCCCCCTGGAGGTGGGAGATGTCGAAGCACTCGATGCGCAGCGGTGCGCTGTCCAGCTCCAGCGCCTCGGCGATCTCCTCCAGCGCCCGGGAGCGGGTGGTGAGGTCGCTGGCGCGCTTGGTCTTGTGCAGGGCGAGGGACTGCTGCGCGTTGCGGTGGACGGTCTCCATGAGGGCCTTCTTGTCGCCGCGCTGCGGTATCCGCAGGCTGACCTGGGACCCGCGGCGCTCGGCGAGCCACTGGCCCAGCGCGGGCGTGTCCTCGGGGAGCGCGGGGACCAGCACTTCTTTGGGGACGGCCTCGCCCTTCTCCTCGCCGTAGAGCTGCTGGAGTGCGTGCTCGACGAGCCCGGCGGTGTCGACGGCCTCGACCTTGTCGGTGACCCAGCCGCGCTGGCCGCGGACGCGGCCGCCGCGGACGTGGAAGATCTGCACGGCGGCTTCGAGCTCGTCCTCGGCGACGGCGATCAGGTCGGCGTCGGTGGCGTCGGCGAGCACCACGGCGTTCTTCTCCATGGCGCGGCGCAGCGCACCGATGTCGTCGCGCAGCCGGGCGGCCTTCTCGTACTCCATCTCCTCGGCCGCCGCGTGCATCTCCTTCTCCAGCCGGGAGAGGTAGGCGCCGGTGCGGCCGGCCATGAAGTCGCAGAAGTCCTCGGCCAGTTCGCGGTGCTCCTCGGGGGTGACCCGGCCGACGCAGGGCGCGGAGCACTTGCCGATGTAGCCGAGCAGGCAGGGCCGGCCGATCTGGGCGGAGCGCTTGAACACTCCGGCGGAGCAGGTCCGCACCGGGAACACCCGGAGCATCAGGTCGACGGTCTCGCGGATCGCCCAGGCGTGGGCGTACGGACCGAAGTAGCGCACGCCCTTCTTCTTGGGGCCCCGCATGACCTGGACGCGGGGGTACTGCTCATTGAGCGTGACGGCGAGAGAGGGGTAGCTCTTGTCGTCCCGGTACTTGACGTTGAACCGGGGGTCGTACTCCTTGATCCAGGAGTACTCCAGCTGCAGCGCCTCGACCTCGGTGGAGACCACGGTCCACTCGACGGAGGCGGCCGTGGTCACCATGGTGGCGGTACGGGGGTGCAGGCCCGCGACGTCCTGGAAGTAGTTGGCCAGGCGCTGGCGCAGGCTCTTGGCCTTCCCGACGTAGATCACCCGGCGGTGCTCGTCGCGGAACCTGTAGACCCCCGGGGAGTCGGGGACCTGCCCCGGCTGGGGGCGGTAGCTGGAAGGGTCGGCCATGCCAACCACCCTACTGGCGCGCACCGACAACGCCCCGCAGCCGTCCGGCCTCCGGCACGGTACGCGGATCCGGCGGCCGCCGGTGCCCTGCAGGCCTCCCGGACCCGGGTCCGCCCTGCAACCGGCCCGCCGCACGGGCGCCCCGCTCTTTCAGCCCCGCCGGCGTTTGAGGCGCGGGGTCCGGGGCGGAGCCCCGGGAAACGGTGAAAGGGCGGGGCGGGGAGGGCCGCCCGCAGGGCCCGGCCCCTGGCGAAGCCGGGCCCTGCGGCGTGGGGCTACGCGACGGCGGCCCGGCGGCGGCGCAGAAGCAGCACCCCGGCCCCGCCCAACGCGAGCACCCCGGCCCCGCCGGCCAGCAGCCCGCCCGGGGCCGGGCCGGAGTCCGAGCCGGCCGGCTCGGCGTAACCGCCCGCCATGCCACCCTCGGCATAGGCGGAGCCGGGGAGCTTGTCCCCGTACGCCTTGGCGACCCGCGCCCGGTAGGCGCCGAGCGTCGTGCCCCCGCCGCCCACGGCACGCACGGCGTCCTCGTCCAGCGGCAGCACCCGGCCGCCGCCGGCCACGTACCAGGCGTCGATCTGCGGTTCCCGGAAGACGGTCCCGCCGGGCAGTTTCGCGGCGCCCAGTTGCGCGTAGCGGAACTCGTCGTCGCCGGTGGCGATGTTCACGACCTGCCAGCCGGTCTCCGTGCGGGCGGTCCACAGGGCGGCCTGCTGCCCGTCGGAGGAGACCGCCTTGCTGGCGAGGAACTCCAGGCGGGCGACGGACGCACCGGCCCGGCCCGCGACGAAGTCCGGGGAGAGGTAGTTGACCGGTATCGCCTCGCCCTCGATGCGGGGCTGCGCGGCGGCGAGGGAGACCTTGCCCTCCCGGGCGAAGAACCGGGAGAGCGTGGCCAGGGTGTCGGGGGCGGTGGCCGCCTGCCCGGCGGCCGCCCGGTTCTCGGCGGTGGCCGCCTGGGGCTGCGGCACAGACTGCGGCTCGGGGGCCGCGGCGGCGGCCTGCGGGGCGAGTCCGAGGAGGGCGGTGGCGGCGAAGACGGCCGCGGCGGCCGAAGCGCGCAGGGTCATGGCGCTCACGCCCCGATCCGGTAGAGGGAGTGGGTCCAGGAGAAGGTGTTGTTGTTGACGTACCAGGCGTGGGAGGCCCAGTTGTAGCGGTCGCTGGAGGGCCAGGGGTCGCCCCAGTAGACCCAGTTGCCCGCGGTGTCGTAGCCGTAGACGACGTGCATGTGGCCGCCGCCGTTCGACCACTGGATACGGGTCTCGATCGGCCGGCCCGCGTTGATCTCGGTCTGGACGGTGGAGTACTGCAGCCAGCCGTTGACGTACGAGCCGGGGCTGACGCCCGCCCAGCGCAGTCCGGTCTGGACGTTGCCGAGGGTGGCCTGGTTGTTGGGGCAGTCGGTGCCCTGCGGGCGGTTGAAGGCGGCGTTGCAGAACTGGTTCTGCGAGTAGTTCCGGCCGAACCAGGTGGCAATGGTGTTGCCGCCGGCGGCCCAGCACCAGTTGGTCTTCTGCTGTGCCTGCATGGTGATGCCGAGGCGTTTGTAGGCGAGGGCGGAGTCGGTGCCGGCCTCCGCGGCGGTGGCGGTGCCGGCGGGCAGGGCGAGGATCAGGGCGCTGAGCAGGGCGGTGAGGGCGGCGGCCGGGGAAAGCCGCCGGTTTCGGTTGCGCATCGCGTTCCTCCCGAAGTGGGGAGTGGGGGGGGTGGAGGAGCGCGTCCGGACGCTGTGGAGGAGCATCAGGGAGTTGTCGCGATCAGGTCAACGCGCTTGAATACGCGATGACGTTGCAGTGTGAACGGTGGGGCTGCGGTGTGAACGGTTGCTGCCGTTCCACCAGGCCCCCCGTGGCTGCCGCCGTGATCCCCCACCCCGGCGCGTGTGAACGTTCACAGAGGAGTCGCCATGCGGCCTTCCACGGATCCCGCAGGCATGGCCGAACTGGACCGGCTGTTGCGCGGCGGCCCCTTCCACCTCGCCCTGCGCGCCGCTCTCGCAGCCCGCGGGCTGCCGCTGCAGCGGGTGCAGCACCGGCTCGCGGCGCAGGGCATCAAGGTCGGCGTGACCAGCCTCAGTTACTGGCAGCAGGGCGCCCGCACACCGCGCCGTCCGGAGTCCCTGCGGGCCGTCACCGCCCTGGAGCGGATCCTGGAGCTGCCCGACGGAGCCCTGGTCCGGCTGCTGGCGGCCCCGGTGCCCGGCGCCGGTCCCTCCGGGCCCACCCGGCCCGCCGGGCGCTCCTACCGGGCACTGTTCAGCGGGGGCGGGACGGTGGAGCGGCTGCTCGAAGGGATGGACCTCCCGCCGGACGGCGGGCTGCACTCGCTCGGCCACCACGAGCGGGTCCGCATCGGACCGGCGGGCGAGCTGCGGATCCGCGAGTCGCAGCAGATCGTCCGGGCGCACCGGGACGGTGTCGACCGCTACCTCGCCGTCCACCAAGGAGACCGGGGCTGCGACGTGTCCCGGGTACGCGTGACGGCGTACGAGAACTGCCGTACGGGCCGGGTGCGGGCCCATCCGGAGGCCGGGGTGGTGGTCGCGGAGCTGCTCTTCGACGCCCGGCTGAGACGCGGCGACACCTATGTGTTCGGCTACGGCGTCGAGGACGGCACGGGGCCCCGCAGCGGCGAGTACGTGCGCGGTTTCAGCTACGCGGGCGGCCAGTACGTGCTCCAGGTCCGCTTCGACGAGGCGGCCCTCCCGGTGCGCTGCCGGCGTTTCGCCCGCAGCGGTCCGGACGCCCCGCGCACCGGCCTGGCGGACCTGACACCGAGCGGCCGGCACCGGGCGGTGCACCTGGTGGAGCAGGCGGTGCGGCGCGGGATCCTCGGGATCGCCTGGGACTGGGACTGACGCGTGACGGCCTGCCGGTGCCCGGCGCGGGTCAGCCCGCGACGAGCCTGCCGTTCTCCGCGCGGACCGGCACCTCCGGCAGCGGCCGGTCGGCCGGGCCGCGCAGGACCTTGCCCGTCGACACGTCGAAACGGCTGCCGTGGCAGGGGCAGTTCCCCTCCCCTTCGACGATCTTGTCGAGGACGCAGCCGGCGTGCGTGCACTGGGCGCTGAACGCCTTGTACTGCCCCTCCGCCGGGCAGCTGACGATCAGCTTCCGCTCCCGGTAGAGCTTCGCGCCGCCCACGGGGACGTCGGCCGCGGCGCCCAGCTCGACGGGTGCGGTGGGGGTGGCGGGGGTGTTTCCGCCGCTGTTGGTCTGCGTGGAGCAGGCCGTGAGCGCCGCCCCGGTGCCGGCGGCCCCCGCGAGCGCGGCGGCGCCCTTGAGGACGGTACGGCGGGCGGCGGGCTGCGGCGCGGGCATGCGGTTCTCCTGAGGTGCACGGACGGGGGGTGACGGGCCGGACGGCCCACCCGACGATACCGCCGCCCCATGGAGTACCTTCCTCCGCGTGATCGTCGTCGGCGGAGAAGCCCTCATCGACCTGGTGCCCGCGGCCGGGCCGCCGGGCGCACTGCTGCCCCGGCCGGGCGGCGGCCCGTACAACACCGCGCGCGCCCTCGGGCGCCTCGGCGCCGCGGTCGCCTTCTGCTCCCGGGTCTCGACGGACGGTTTCGGCGAGAGCCTGCTGGCCGGGCTGCGGGCGGCCGGCGTGGACGTGTCGCTGGTGCAGCGCGGGCCGGAGCCGACCACCCTCGCCGTGCCGTCGCTGGCCCCGGACGGCTCGGCCTCGTACGGGTTCTACGTCGAGGGCACCGCGGACCGGCTGTTCACCCTGCCGCCCGCCCTCCCGGCGGGGGTACGAGCCCTCGCGCTCGGCACCTGCTCGCTCGTCCTGGAGCCGGGCGCGAGCGCGTACGAGGCCCTGCTGCGCCGGGAGTCGCGGCGCGGGCTCCTGACCCTGCTGGACCCGAACATCCGGCCGGCGCTGATCGCGGACCCGGAGGGTTACCGCGCGCGCTTCGCCGACCGGCTGCTGCCGTACACGGGCGTGCTGAAGCTGTCGGAGGAGGACGCGGCCTGGCTGGGCGGGCGGGCCGGCGACTGGCTGGCGGCCGGTCCCTCGGCGGTGGTGCTGACCCGTGGGCCGGCGGGCCTGACGGTCTGGACCCGGGAGGGCGCCGAGTACTCGGCCGCGGCCCGACCGGTCGCGGTGGCGGACACGATCGGGGCGGGCGACACCGTCAACGCTGCTCTCCTGCACCGCCTCGCCGCGGCGGCGGGCGGGCCGGTGGACTGGCCGGACGTCCTGGCCTACGCCGCGCACGCGGCGGCCCTGACCTGCACCCGCCCGGGGGCGGAGCCGCCGTACGCGGCGGAACTCGGCGGCTAGGGTCTGTATCGAGTTGCCCCGCGGCGTCGCGACGCCCGGCACGCACTCTCGCCGCACCGGACGCCGCTCCTGACGGGCAAACGTTGCCCGGCGCGGCACCAGCGGCCCTGACGCTGCGGGCCACGGCCGGGGTGCACTCCTCGACCGGCGAGCCTGCCGGGCCCGCCGGGCCCGGCCGACGCCGGTGGGGCTGGCAGAACCAGCCCCACCGGCGCCCACACGTGCGGGGCCGCGGGGGCAGCACCCCCGCAGCGGGGCCGCCGGCGGACGGCTACGCTTTGCGGGTCCGCGTCGCCGTCTTCTTGGCCGCCGTCTTCTTCGCCGGGGCCGCCTTCTTCTCGGCGACCGCCTTCTTCGCCGCGGTCGCCCTCTTGGCCGGGGCCTTCTTCGCCGCGGCCCGCACCGGGGAGGCCCCGGCGTCGGAGACCCGGTCCGCGCCCAGGATGTCCCGCAGGAACTTGCCCGTGTGGCTCGCACCCACCGAGGCCACCTGCTCGGGCGTACCCTCGGCCACCACCAGGCCGCCGCCGTAACCGCCTTCGGGGCCCATGTCGATGACCCAGTCCGCGGTCTTGATGACGTCCAGGTTGTGCTCGATGACGATCACCGAGTTGCCCTTGTCGACCAGCCCCGACAGCACCTTGATCAGCTTCGAGATGTCCTCGAAGTGCAGGCCCGTCGTCGGCTCGTCCAGCACGTACACCGTCCGGCCCGTGGAGCGCTTCTGCAGCTCGGAGGCCAGCTTCACGCGCTGCGCCTCACCGCCCGACAGCGTCGGCGCGGACTGGCCGAGGCGGACGTAGCCCAGTCCGACCTCGTTCAGCGTCTTGAGGTGCCGCGCGATCGTCGGAACCGCTTCGAAGAAGCCCAGCGCCTCCTCGATCGGCATGTTCAGGACTTCCGCGATGGACTTGCCCTTGTAGTGGACCTCCAGCGTCTCCCGGTTGTACCGGTCGCCGTGGCAGACCTCGCACGGGACGTAGACGTCCGGCAGGAAGTTCATCTCGATCTTGATCGTGCCGTCGCCGGAGCAGTTCTCGCACCGGCCGCCCTTGACGTTGAAGGAGAAGCGGCCCGGCAGGTAGCCGCGCACCTTCGCCTCCATCGTCTCGGCGAAGAGCTTGCGCACGTGGTCGAAGACGCCGGTGTACGTCGCCGGGTTCGACCGGGGCGTCCGGCCGATGGGCGACTGGTCCACGTGGACCACCTTGTCGACGAGGTCGTCCCCCTCCACACGGGTGTGGCGGCCCGGCACCGAGCGGGCGCCGTTGAGTTCGCGCGCCAGGTGGGTGTAGAGGATGTCGTTGACCAGGGTCGACTTTCCGGAGCCCGAGACACCGGTCACGGCCGTGAGCACACCCAGCGGGAAGGACACGTCGATGTCCCGCAGGTTGTTCTCCTTGGCTCCGTGGACGGTCAGCCTGCGCTCGCCGTTCACGGGTCGGCGGATGTCCGGGATCTCGATGGACCTCTTGCCCGACAGGTACTGCCCGGTCATCGACTCGGTGTTCTTCAGCAGCTCCTTGAGGGAACCGCTGTGGACCACCTTGCCGCCGTGCTCGCCCGCGCCCGGACCGATGTCCACGACCCAGTCGGCCACCTTGATGGTGTCCTCGTCGTGCTCGACCACGATGAGGGTGTTGCCCATGTCCCGCAGCCGCACCAGCGTCTCGATCAGCCGGTGGTTGTCGCGCTGGTGCAGTCCGATGGAGGGCTCGTCCAGTACGTAGAGCACGCCGACGAGGCCGGAGCCGATCTGCGTGGCGAGCCGGATGCGCTGGGCCTCACCGCCCGACAGGGTGCCGGCGGCCCGGTTGAGGGAGAGGTAGTCCAGACCGACGTCCACGAGGAAGCGGAGCCGCTCGTTGACCTCCTTCAGCACCCGCTCGGCGATCTTCTTGTCGCGGGCGTCGAGGCGCATCCGCCCCAGGAAGTCCGCGCACTCGCTGATCGACATGGCCGCGACCTCGGCGATGGACTTCTCCATCACCGTCACGGCGAGCACGATCGGCTTGAGGCGGGTGCCCTGACAGGTGGGGCAGGGCACCTCGCGCATGTAGCCCTCGAAGCGCTCGCGGCTGGCGTCGCTCTCGGACTCCGAGTGCCGCCGCTTCACGAACGGCACGGCGCCCTCGAAGGCCGTCGTGTATGCCCTCTCGCGCCCGTAGCGGTTGCGGTAGCGGACCTCGATCTGCGTCCGGTGGCCGTAGAGCAGGGCCTTCTTCGCGCGCACCGGCAGCCCGGCCCACGGGATGTCCGTGCGGAAGCCCAGCTCCCCGGCCAGCGCGCCGATCAGCCGCTGGAAGTAGTCCTTGGTGTGGCCGAGCGACCACGGCGAGACCGCGCCCTCGTCGAGGGACTTGTCCTCGTCGGGAACGATCAGCTCCGGGTCCACCTCCATGCGCGTGCCGATGCCGGTGCACTCGGGGCAGGCGCCGAAGGGCGAGTTGAAGGAGAAGGAGCGCGGCTCCAGCTCCTCGAAGGACAGGTCGTCGTACGGGCAGTAGAGGTGCTCGGAATACATCCGCTCACGCTCGGGGTCGTCCTCGGCGAGGTCGACGAAGTCCAGGATCACCATGCCGCCGGAGAGGCCGAGGGCCGTCTCCACGGAGTCGGTGAGCCGGCGCTTGGCGCTGTCCTTGACGGTGAGGCGGTCGATGACCACCTCGATCGTGTGCTTCTCCTGCTTCTTCAGGGTCGGCGGCTCGGAGAGCTGGATGGTCTGCCCGTCCACCCGCGCCCGGCTGTAGCCCTTGGTCTGGAGGTCGGCGAAGAGGTCGACGAACTCGCCCTTGCGCTCGCGCACCAGCGGCGAGAGCACCTGGAAGCGGCTGCCCTCGGGGAGCGCGAGCACCTTGTCCACGATGGCCTGCGGCGACTGGCGCGAGATGGGCCGGCGGCACTCGGGGCAGTGCGGCTTGCCGATGCGGGCGAAGAGGAGGCGCAGGTAGTCGTAGACCTCGGTGATGGTGCCCACGGTCGAGCGCGGGTTACGCGAGGTGGACTTCTGGTCGATCGAGACGGCCGGGGAGAGGCCCTCGATGAAGTCGACGTCGGGCTTGTCCATCTGCCCGAGGAACTGACGGGCGTACGACGAGAGCGACTCGACGTAGCGGCGCTGACCTTCGGCGAAGATCGTGTCGAAGGCCAGGGAGGACTTGCCCGACCCGGAGAGTCCGGTGAAGACGATGAGAGAGTCGCGGGGCAGGTCGAGCGAGACGTTCTTGAGGTTGTGCTCGCGAGCGCCACGAACGATGAGACGGTCGGTCACGCCGGTCCGCACCTTTCTTGAGAGAGCGGGGGGCACGGCCCCCGTCCCAGGGTATGGGGGGCGCCTCTGCGCGGAGATGGAGTCTGGACTTCGAGCGTATAGCACGCACATTCGATTTACGGCACTCCGCAGACCTCATCACCCGATCGTGTGGCCGCCGCCCCCGAGCCACTAGGCTCGAAGTCATGACTGATCATGTGCACGACCTGCGATCTGTACGTGAAGCCACGGACCGGCTGCTGACCGCGGTCGCGAAACTGGACAACGCCGCCCTGTCCGAGGAGTCACACCTCCCGGGCTGGACCCGGGGCCACATCCTGGCCCACCTCGCGCGCAACGCCGACGCCCTCCTGAACGTCTTCGAGGTCCGCCCCATGTACGAGAGCGGCGAGGCGCGTGACGCGGACATCGCACGCGACGCCGGCCGACCCCTGGAAGAACACCTGGCGGACCTCCGTGATTCCGCGGCCCGCTTCCTCGCCACCACCGAGCACGACCAGGACTGGTCCCGCACCGTCGAGCTGCGGGGCGGCGTCACGGACCTCGCGGCGAACGTGCCCTTCCGCCGCTGGGTCGAGGTGGATCTGCACCACGTCGACCTGAACATCGGCTACGAGCTCTCCGACCTCCCGGAGGAGTTCACCGACCGCGAGATCGCCTTCCTCGCCGACCGCTGGTCCGGGCGCCCGGAGGTGCCCGCGACGGCACTGGCCACCGCCGACGGGCGCACCTGGCGGACCGGCTCCGCCGGGGACCCGGCCGTGACCGTCTCCGGCTCCCCCGCCGCACTGCTCGCCTGGCTCGCCGGCCGCGGCGACAAGGGCGCCTCCCTGACCACCACGGGCGGCCCGCTCCCCGAGCTCCCGCCGTTGTAGGAAGACACCTCTAGGATCACCACATGACGTACACCGGAGAGGTCAAGGTCGGCGGTCCGGCCGACGTGCACGAGCTCGCGGACCTGATGATTTCCAAGGTCGCGGTGGGTTCGATGAACAACAACGCCTACCTGCTGCGCTGCCGGGCCACCGACGAGCAGCTGCTCATCGACGCGGCCGCCGAACCGCAGACGCTGCTGAACCTGATCGGCGACGACGGCATCGCCTCCGTCGTCACCACCCACCGGCACGGCGACCACTGGGGCGCGCTCGCGGAGGTCGTGGCGGCCACCGGAGCGAGGACCTACGCGGGCGCCCTCGACGCCGAGGGCATCCCGGTCGCGACCGACGTCCCGGTCGCGGACGGGGACACCGTGCGCGTCGGGCGGGTCGAGCTGACCGCACGGCACCTGGTCGGCCACACCCCCGGCTCGATCGCGCTGGTCTACGACGACCCGCACGGCCACGCGCACGTGTTCACCGGCGACTGCCTGTTCCCGGGCGGCGTCGGCAACACCCACGACGACCCGGAGGCCTTCAAGAGCCTTCTCGACGACGTCCAGCACAAGCTCTTCGAGCAGCTGCCGGACGAGACCTGGGTCTACCCCGGCCACGGCAACGACACCACGCTCGGCGCGGAGCGTCCGCACCTGGCGGAGTGGCGCGAGCGCGGCTGGTAGGGACCGCAACGCGTCAACTTTCCGACGCGGAGCACTCCTTCCGGTCGTTGACGGCCGAACTCATGTCCCGGCGGACGGGGAGGCGGTATCTGGTGCGGCATGCAACAGGACCCCTCCCCGCCCCCCGCCCCCGCCGCCACGCCCGATTCGGCCCCGCCGGCCGCTGACGACGGCGGCCCCGCCCGGCGGCCCGGCATGCTGCGGCTCGCCTCAGCCGCGCTCGCCGGGACCGCCATCGAGTTCTACGACTTCTTCGTCTACGGCACGGCCGCGGCGCTCGTCCTCGGGCCGCTCTTCTTCCCGTCCTTCTCCCCGCTCGCCGGGACCCTCGCCGCCTTCGGCACCTTCGGCGTCGGCTTCCTCGCCCGTCCGCTGGGGTCCGCCCTCTTCGGCCACATCGGCGACCGGTACGGCCGGCGCCCGGTCCTGCTGGCCTCCCTGCTGCTCACCGGCCTCGCCACGGTCGCCGTCGGCTGCGTACCGGCGTACGGGACCATCGGCATCGCCGCGCCGGTGCTGCTGCTCCTGCTGCGCTTCCTCCAGGGCCTCGGGCTCGGCGGGGAGTGGGGCGGGGCGGTGCTGCTGACCGCCGAGCACGCGCCGGAGCGGCGGCGCGGACTGTGGGCGAGCTTCCCGCAGATCGGCCCTGCGGTGGGATTCCTGCTGGCCAACGGCCTGATGCTGGGGCTGTCCGCCTCGCTGACCGACGCCCAGTTCACCTCCTGGGGGTGGCGGGTGCCGTTCTGGGCGGCCGGGCTGCTGGCCCTGGCCGGGCTGTGGCTGCGCCGCTCGGTGGAGGAGACCCCGCAGTTCCGCGCGCTCGCGGCGACCGGACGGCGGGCCGAAGCCCCGCTCGCCGAGGTGCTGCGGGGCCACTGGCGGCTGCTCCTGCTGACCGGCGGAGCCCTCGCGGTCGGCTACGCCGTCTTCTACGCGGTCACCACCTGGTCCCTCGCCTACGCCACCGAGCACCTCTCGGTGAGCCGTACGACGATGCTGGCCTGCATCATGGCGGCCGTCGCGTTCAAGGGACTGATGACGCCGCTGATGGCGGTGCTCGGCGACCGCTACGGGCGGCGGCCGCTGTGCCTGGCCGGGTGCGCGGCCAGCGCCGTGTGGATGTTCCCGCTGGTGGCGCTGATGCGGACGGCCGACCCGCTGCTGATGACGCTGGGCTTCGCGGTGGCGCTGCTGGGCATGGTGACGATGTTCGCGGTGGTGGGCGCGTACCTGCCGGAGCTGTACGCCCCGCGGATCCGCTGCACGGGTGCGGCCGTCGGCTACAACCTGGGCGGAGTGCTGGGCGGGGCGCTGACCCCGATCGTGGCGACGGCGCTGGCGGACGGCTCCGGTCCGCCGTGGGGCGTCGCGGCGTACCTCACCGGGATCGCCCTGGTCAGCCTCGCCTGCTTCGCGCTGCTGCCGGAGACCAGCCCGCTGGTGGTGCGGAAGCGGACGGGCGCGGGCTTCGGCGAGGTGGAGACGCAAGCGGGGGCGGCCGCTTCGGCCGCCCCCGTGTAGGCCGCGGAGAGGTCCGCGGCCCGGATCAGGCGTCGATGCTCTCGGTGCGGGCGGCGGGCTCGGCCGCCGCCCGCTTCTTCGAGGCGATCAGGCTGGTGATGGTGGTGATGACCAGGACACCGCAGATGACGCCGAGGGAGACGGGGATCGAGATCTCCGGGACGTGCACGCCGGACTCGTGCAGGGCGTGCAGCACGAGCTTGACGCCGATGAAGCCGAGGATGATCGACAGGCCGTAGCTGAGGTGGACCAGCTTCTCCAGCAGGCCGCCGATGAGGAAGTACAGCTGGCGCAGGCCCATCAGCGCGAAGGCGTTGGCCGTGAAGACGATGTACGGGTCCTGGGTGAGGCCGAAGATGGCGGGGATCGAGTCCAGCGCGAACAGCACGTCGGTGGTGCCGATGGCGAGCATGACGATCATCAGCGGCGTCAGCACGCGCTTGCCGTTGTTGACGATGAAGAGCTTGGTGCCGTGGTACCGGTCGGCGACGCCGAACTTCTTCTCGACGGACTTGAGGAGGCGGTTCTCCTCGAACTCGTCCTCGTCCTCGTCCTTGCGGGCCTCCTGGATCAGCTTCCAGGCGGTGTAGATCAGGAACGCGCCGAAGATGTAGAAGACCCAGCTGAAGCTGGCGATGATCGCGGCGCCGGCGGCGATGAAGACCGCGCGCAGGACGAGCGCGATCAGCACGCCCACGAGCAGCACCCGCTGCTGGAGGTGGGAGGGCACCGCGAACTTCGCCATGATCAGGACGAAGACGAAGAGGTTGTCGACGCTCAGGGACTTCTCGGTGATGAAGCCCGCGAAGAACTCCTGCGACGCCTGCGGGGTCCCGAAGAACCACAGGCCGAGGCCGAAGAGTGCGGCGAGGACGATCCAGACGACCGTCCAGGTGCCGGCTTCCTTGATCGACACGTCGTGGGGCTTGCGGCCGATGAGGAAATCGACCGCGATGAGCAGGGACAGACCGAGAATGGTCGCGACCCAAAGGGCCCAGGAAACTTCCATGGTGAACATGCCTCCGGCGGATGGCTCAGCACTTCGTCAGCGTCATCGCTGCCGGAGGTCTCTTCCACCCGGGCGGCCTGGAGGCCGTGGGCCGACGCCCCGGGACCTGCACCGCGCTCGTGGTGCGCGGTGGTCCGTATTGACGGGTACGCCGTAGCAAGAAAGCAGGAATACTCCCCTCCGCGCTGACGAGCCTACCCGCCGAAGGCGGTAAAGGTAAAGGGAATGCCAAAGAACGGTCACGGACGGGTAGTGCGCCGGGCCTCCGCCACCCGGTCGAGTGCCTGGTCGAGGACCCTGCTGCCCTGCGGCGGGAGGTTCGGTTCGAAGGTCCAGGCGTGCTGCACCCACGGGTCGGCGAGGTGGTTGTCCGGGACCGGCGACAGCCGCATCAGGGAGCGCCACAGCGGGTCCAGCAGCGGCCCGTAGGCGGAGGCCTCGTCGCGGTCCGCGACCATCAGCAGGTGCACACCGACCGCCGCCCCCTCGTCGGCGAGGTAGCGCAGCTGGGTCACGGCCCGGTCGTCGAAGCCGTGCGGGAAGTCGTGCACGATGAGCAGCTGCTCGGCCGTGTCCACGTCCGGCGGCAGGTCCTCGGGGGCCCCGGCCCGCAGCGCCATCTGTACGAGGTCCACCCGCCGGGTCAGCGCGGCCAGCGTCCGGGTGACTCCGGCGGCGCCGGCGGCGGGCGGCGCTGCGAGCACCCCGGCCCGTACCAGGGGTGCCAGGGAGGCGGCGCCTGCCCCGGCCGCGTCGATGACGTGGACGCAGAACCGGTCGGCGGGGTGGACCGCGAGCAGCCGTGCCGCGTGGGCGACGGCCATGTCCATGGCGGCCCGGCGCAGCCGGTCGGTGTCCATGGCCATCGCGGCCTCGGAACCGGTACGGCCGTTGTCGATCCACAGTCCGCGCTCCAGCGGGAGCCGGACCAGCATGGGGATGCGCAGGTCGGGCCGCTCGGGCAGGTGCAGGTCGCCCAGGCGCAGGGCCAGCGGGCCCTCCTCGGGCGTGCGGTGGCCCTGCCAGACCGGGTTGTCCCAGCGGGCGTACGAGGCCGGCAGCGCGGGCTCGACGACCTCCGACTCGGCGATCAGCTGGACGAGGTCCCGGTCGAGGACGGCCTGGGCCTGGGCGACCAGTTCCTCGCGGCGGGCCCGGGCGGTGTCGCGGGCGGCGTTGCCGGAGCCGCCGAGGCGGTGGCGCGGGTCCGAGAGGGCTTCGTCGAGCTCGCGGTCCATGCGGGAGTCGGCGAACTCCACGGCGCTGCGGTAGGCGGCGACCGTGCGGGCCAGGTCCTCGAACATGCCCCAGACCTGGTTGTAGAGCCGTTCGTCCATGGACCAGCCGCTGGCGTCGCCCGCGACCGGCCGCGGGGGCTGCCCGGGTTCCGCCGCGCCGGCGGGCCGCGGGGCCGGCTCGGGCGGCTCGCTGCTGGTGCGGCGGCGGCGCGGGTGGCTGTAGCTGATCGTGGGAGGGGATCCGTCGCCGGCGGGCGCGGGGCCGGGCGCTGCGGCGTACGGGCTGCCGGACACCGGGATCGGGTCCGGGGGCTCCGGGGTGGGCGCGGGCGCCTGAGCCGGGGTCTGCGGGGCGCGCAGGTCGCCGACGAGGGTGGGCACGGACGCGAGCGTCGCGTCGGTCTCCTTCTCCGGCGCGGCGGTGCGCAGCGCGGCGGCGGCCAGCTCCCCGGCGGCCGGTGCGGGCAGTCCGCCGTCGGCGAGCAGCGCGCCGAGGCCGTCGGCGTAGCCCTGGCCGACGGCACGGACCTTCCAGGAGCCCTGGCGCCGGTAGAGCTCCAGGGCGATCACGGCGCTCTCGGCGTCCAGCCCGGTCAGGGTGTAGCCGGCGATCTCGGTGCCGCCGTCGGGGGCGGCCACGGCCACGTGGGAGGCCGGGACCGCGCCGAAGCGGACCGGGCCGCCGGGCGGGAGGACGAGCAGCACGCCGACACGGTGGACGTCCGCCGCGACGGCGTCGAGGTCCACGGCGAAGGTGTGCCGGTCGGCGAGTTCCGCCGGCGCCTGGACGCCGGGGAGGGACCTGGCACCCGGGTGGGCCAGGACCTCGCTGCCGGAGAGCCGGCCCTGTTCGTCGGCGAGCGAGGCCAGGGCCAGCACGGGCGTACCCGCCGAGACCCTGATCTCCACCCGGCTCTGGGACACGGGGTGGTTCTGCCCCCGGACCAGTTCGGCCGTCATCGTGCAGCCCCTCCCCCGTGCCTTCTTCTCTTCTTCCGGTACTGCTACAGGTTCCGGTACTGCTACAGGTGCGGCAGGATCGCCGGCATCAGGTCCTGGAAGGTCCGGCCGTTGGCCGGGTTGCCCAGGGCCGTCATCTGCCAGCCGGAACCCGCGCGGGACACCTTCGCCATGATCTGCGCGGTGTACGCGCCGCCGCCGTCGAGGGTGTAGCGGGCCAGTTCCTGGCCGTTGGTCTCGTCGACGATGCGGCAGAAGGCGTTCTGCACCTCCTCGAACGTCTGGCCGGTGAAGGAGTTCACCGTGAAGACGATCTGGTCGATGTGGACCGGCACGCGCTGGAGGTCGACGAGGATCGCCTCGTCGTCCCCGCCCTGGCCGACGCCGCCGACGAGGTTGTCGCCGGTGTGGCGCACCGAGCCGTCGTCGCTCTGCAGGTGGCGGAAGAAGACCACGTCGACCGGCTGCTTGTCGGCGAAGAGCACCGCCGACGCGTCGAGGTCGATCTCCCGCGTCCGGGAGCCGAACAGTCCGCGGCGCTTCGCCGCCTGCCAGCCCAGGCCCATCCGGACCGCCGTCAGCGTCCCTCCGTCCGACTTCTGCAGACTGATGGCCTGACCCTTGGTCATGTTGACCGTCACGCGCGTCCCCTCTCCATAGCCCGCCCCAGTTGACTGGTGCGCAGCGTGTTCCTGCGGCTGTTACCCAACCCTACTGACAGCCTCCGGCTCAGGCGAGGCCCGCTTCCTTCATCTGCCGGAGCTCCTTCTTCAGCTCGCCGACCTCGTCGCGGATCCGGGCCGCGACCTCGAACTGGAGCTCCGCGGCAGCGGCGCGCATGCGGTCGGTCATCTGCTCGATGAGCGAGGCGAGTTCGGCGGCGGGGCGGTCGGTGAGCACCTCGGTGCCCTGCGCGCCCTTGGCCGGTTTCGCACCCTTGCCGCCCTTGGCGCCCGCCGGGGCGTGGGCCGAGAGGCCGCCGAGCGCCGGCACGGGCGCCTTGGCGCCCTTGCCCTCCTTCGCCTGCCGGTATCCGGTGCCGAGGAGCTGCTCGGTGTCCAGTTCCTCGCGGGCGATGGTGGCGACGATGTCGTTGATCTTCTTGCGGAGCGGCTGCGGGTCGATCCCGTTCGCCGTGTTGTAGGCGATCTGCTTCTCGCGGCGCCGGTTGGTCTCCTCGATGGCCTTCTCCATGCCAGGGGTGACCTTGTCCGCGTACATGTGGACCTGGCCGGACACGTTGCGCGCGGCGCGGCCGATGGTCTGGATCAGGGACGTGCCCGAGCGCAGGAAGCCCTCCTTGTCGGCGTCGAGGATCGCCACCAGCGACACCTCTGGCAGGTCGAGGCCCTCGCGCAGCAGGTTGATGCCGACCAGGACGTCGTACTCGCCGGCGCGCAGCTCGCGCAGCAGTTCGATGCGGCGCAGGGTGTCGACGTCGCTGTGCAGGTAGCGGACCTGGATGCCGAGCTCCAGGAAGTAGTCCGTGAGGTCCTCGGCCATCTTCTTGGTGAGGGTGGTGACCAGGACGCGCTCGTCCTTCTCGACCCGCTTGCGGATCTCGTGCACCAGGTCGTCGATCTGGCCCTCGGTGGGCTTGACCACGACCTCGGGGTCGATGAGGCCGGTGGGGCGGATGATCTGCTCGACGAAGCCGTCGCCGCGGGAGAGCTCGTACTTTCCGGGGGTCGCCGACAGGTAGACGGTCTGGCCGATGCGCTCCTGGAACTCCTCCCACTTCAGCGGCCGGTTGTCCAGCGCCGACGGCAGCCGGAAGCCGTGGTCGACCAGGGTCCGCTTGCGGGAGGCGTCGCCCTCGTACATGGCGCCGATCTGCGGCACGGTGACGTGCGACTCGTCGATGACCAGGAGGAAGTCCTCCGGGAAGTAGTCGATGAGGGTGTTGGGCGCCGATCCCCGCTCGCGGTCGTCCATGTGCAGCGAGTAGTTCTCGATGCCGGAGCAGGACCCGATCTGGCGCATCATCTCCAGGTCGTAGGTGGTGCGCATGCGCAGGCGCTGCGCCTCCAGCATCTTGCCCTGCTTCTCCAGCTCGGCGAGGCGCTCGGCCAGCTCGGCCTCGATGCCGGTGATCGCCTTCTCCATGCGCTCCGGGCCGGCGACGTAGTGGCTGGCAGGGAAGACGTAGAGCTCGCGGTCCTCGCTGATGACCTCGCCGGTCAGCGGGTGCAGGGTGGAGAGGGCCTCGATCTCGTCGCCGAACATCTCGATGCGGACGGCCAGTTCCTCGTAGACCGGGAAGATCTCGATGGTGTCGCCGCGGACCCGGAAGGTGCCGCGGGTGAAGGCGACGTCGTTGCGCGTGTACTGGATGTCGACGAAGCGGCGCAGCAGCTGGTCCCGGTCGATCTCCTCACCCACCTTGAGCGCGACCATCCGGTCGACGTACTCCTGCGGGGTGCCGAGGCCGTAGATGCACGACACGGAGGCGACGACGATCACGTCCCGCCGGGTCAGCAGCGAGTTGGTGGCGGAGTGGCGCAGCCGCTCCACCTCCTCGTTGATCGAGGAGTCCTTCTCGATGTAGGTGTCCGACTGCGGTACGTAGGCCTCGGGCTGGTAGTAGTCGTAGTACGAGACGAAGTACTCGACGGCGTTGTTCGGCAGGAGCTCACGGAACTCGTTCGCCAGCTGGGCGGCGAGCGTCTTGTTCGGCGCCATGACCAGCGTGGGGCGCTGGAGCTTCTCGATCATCCAGGCGGTGGTCGCCGACTTGCCGGTGCCGGTCGCACCCAGCAGGACGACATCCTTCTCACCTGCACGGATGCGCTTCTCCAGCTCGGCGATGGCCGCCGGCTGGTCGCCGCTGGGCTGGTAGGGGCTGACGACCTCGAAAGGCGCCACCGTGCGTTCGATCTTCGATACGGGCCGCATGAGTCCACCGTACGACCCTCCACTGACACCCACGCCTCCCCGCCGGGCCGCGGGACGCCCCGGGCTGCCCCGCCGGGCGGGGCCGGCGTCATCCGTTCTGGTCCGTTTGTCGTAGTTCGGTGGCGGCTCTGTGATCTTCAACCCCATGATCGCGGTGAAGTGCATCGCCACAACGTCTGCCGCTCCGCACCCGTCTGACGCAGGAACAGGGCTCACGACCCGAGGAGAACGCACATGTACGTCCGACCCGCCGCCGCGGCCGCCGCCGCATTCCTGGGCTTCACCCTCACCCTGCTGGGCGGGACGGCCTCGTACGCCGCCGCCGGACCCGGATCCGCCGCCGGACCGCTGGGGCTGGGCGGTCCCGTCGTGTACGCCCACCGGGGGGCCTCGGCGTACGCCCCGGAGAACACCCTAGAAGCGGTCGACCTGGCGATGCGCCTGGGCTTCGACTGGGTCGAGAACGACGTGCAGCGCACCAAGGACGGCGAGCTGGTCGTGATCCACGACGACACCCTGGCCCGCACCACGGACGTCGAACAGCTCTTCCCGGACCGCGGGCCCTGGAGGGTCAGGGACTTCACGGCGGCCGAGATCGCCCGGCTGGACGCGGGCAGCTGGTTCGGCGAGGAGTACGCGGGCGCCTCCGTGCCGACCCTGCGGCAGTACCTCGACCGGGTGCAGCGCAACCGGCAGCGGCTGCTGCTGGAGATCAAGAAGCCGGAGCTCTACCCGGGGATCGAGGAGCAGACCCTGAAGGTGCTGGGCGAGGCGGGCTGGCTCGACGCGCGCCACGTCTCGCAGCGCCTGGTGGTGCAGAGCTTCAGCGCGGACTCCGTACGCCTCGTGCACGGGCTGCGCCCCGACCTGGTGACGGCCTTCCTGGGCACCCCGCCCGTGGCGGACCTGCCGCGGTACGCGGAGTTCACCGACCGGATCAACCCGTGGCACACCACCATCTCGGCCGACTGGGTCGCGGCGGTGCACGGCCTGCTGGGGGCGCACGGCAGGGCGATGGAGGTGGACACCTGGATCGTGGACGACGCGGCGACCGCCCGGAAGGTGCAGGAGATGGGCGTGGACGGCATCATCACGAACGCCCCGGACGTGGTCCGGGAGGCGGTCGGCGGCTTCTGAGCGGCCCTGTCGGCGGTGGGTCGTACCGTGGACGCGTGGACAGCACCGAGCGGCCCCGCGGGCCGCACCTCGAATGGACCGTCGTCGCCAGCGACATCGGCCCCCTGCTCCTGGCCGCGACCCCGGAGGGGCTGGTCCGGGTCGAGTTCCATGCCGGGCCGGACCGGGTCGACCGGATGATAGGACCGCTGGTCTCCCGGCTCGGCGCCGACGCCCGGCGGCCCGCGCCGGGCGAGGAGGAGCTGCTGGCCGAGCCGGTGCGCCAGCTCGCCGCGTACTTCGCCGGTTCGCTGCGGCACTTCGACCTGCCGCTGGACTGGCGCCTCAGCTCCGGCTTCAACCGGCAGGTGCTCCAGGAGCTGGACCGTTCCGTGCCCTACGGCTCGGTCGTCGGCTACGGGGAGCTGGCCGCCCGCGCCGGACAGCCCGGCGCCGCCCAGGCCGTGGGCAACGCCATGGGCTCGAACCCGCTGCCTCTGGTGGTGCCCTGCCACCGGGTCGTGGAGAACGACGGCGGCATCGGGGGCTTCGGCGGAGGCGTGGAGACCAAGCGGCAGCTGCTCGCGCTGGAGGGAGTGCTCCCGCAGCCGCTGTTCTGAGCGCCTCGTACCCCCGTACGCCCGCCCCGCCCCGGGCGGACGCACCCGGCGGGACACACGGCTGTGACGGCTGTGACCTGCGAGGCCGACCACGAGGACGGCGCGGTTCCGCCCAGCGGTAAGGGGTGTCACACTGCGGCGGTGACTACTGCTGCCGCCGCACCCGGCCCCACCGCGTCCCCCGCGCCCCGCGCCGCGCACCCGCGAGGGCGGGGTACGGCGTGACCGCCTCGCCCGGCACCGACCGGCCCGCCCCGCCGCTCGGCCTTCCCGACCTCGCGCGGCTCCAGAGGCGCACCTCCCGCGTGCTCATGGCCGGCCAGATCCTCGGCGGCCTCGGCGTGCCCATCAGCATCGCCCTGGCCCCCGTACTCGCCACCGAGGTCAGCGGCACCGAGGCGCTGTCCGGCTTCGCCTCCACCGCCTCGGTGATCGGCACCGCCCTGGTCTCGCTGCCGCTCGCCGTCCTGATGACCGCGCGCGGCCGGCGCCCCGGGCTGGTCCTGGCCTACGGGATCGGCGCCGGCGGGGCGGGCCTCGTCGTCCTCGCCGCCACGATCAAGAGCTTCCCGCTGCTGCTGCTCGGCATGGCCGCCTTCGGCGCCGCCTCCTCCGCCAACCTCCAGGCCCGGTTCGCCGCCGCGGACCTCGCCGCTCCGGACCACCGGGCCCGGGCCATCTCGGTCGTCGTGTGGGCATCCACCCTCGGCGCGGTACTCGGCCCCAACCTGTCCGCTCCGGCGAGCCGCAGCTTCGCGGGGACCTCCATACCCGAGACGGCGGGCCCCTTCGTGTGGGCCGCCGTCGTGTTCGTGCTGACCGGCGCGCTGATCGCCGTACTCCTGCGCCCGGACCCCCTGCTGACGGCGCGGGCGCTCGCCGCACCCGGGGAGCAGGGCCGCGAGCAACGCTCGATCCGCGCGGGGATCGCCGCCGTGCGGTCCTCGCCGCGGGCCCGGCTCGCCCTCCTCACCGTCGCTGTGTCCCACACCACCATGGTCTCGATCATGGTCATGACCCCGATGGACCTGGGCCACCACGGCGCCGGGCTGGAGCTCGTCGGGCTGGTGATCAGCGGTCACATCGCGGGGATGTTCGCCTTCTCCCCGCTCATGGGATGGCTCGCGGACCGGCTCGGACGGCTGTCCGTGATCGGCCTCGCCGCAGGACTGCTGTCGGTCGCCGCGCTGCTCGCCGGGACGGCCGGCCCCAGCCACGGCCAGAGCGCGCTCGGCCTCTTCCTGCTCGGCCTCGGCTGGTCCGCCGGGATGGTGTCCGGCTCTGCCCTGCTGACCGACTCGGTGCCGCAGGCCGCGCGGGCCGCAGTACAGGGCCTGAGCGACCTCACGATGAACACCGCCGCGGGCGTGGGCGGGGCCGCCGCCGGCGTGATCATGTCCCAGGCGAGCTACGGCTGGCTGAACGCCGTCGGGGCCTCGCTGCTGCTGCCGATGGCGGCGCTCGCCCTGTTCACCGCGCGCCGCCACCCCTCGGACTCCAAGGGGGTCAGCAGCTGATGTGGTAGGCCTTGCGGAGCGTCTCGTGGACGGTCCAGACGGTCCTGTCGCCCTCGCGCAGGACGCAGGCCGAGCCCGGGCCCAGCTCCAGCGTCCCGCCGCCTTCGACCTCGACGGTGGCGCGCCCGCTGACCACCACGAACAGCTCGTTCGCCTCGACGTCGGTGACCACACCCGGGGTGATCTGCCAGATCCCGCGCACCTGCTTGCCGTCGGCCGACTCCCACAGGACCTTGCCCGTGACGACCGGATCCCCGGAGACGATCTGCGCGGGGTCGAGGTCGTCGGGCTCCAGCTCCACGTCCGCCACGTCGACGGCGAAGGAGGCGGGGGCCGGAGCGGGGGCAGGAGCGGGAGCGGGGGCGGGGGCAGGTACGGGTGCGGCGGAGTGATCGCTGGTGCTCATGGCGCGCCAGCCTAGTGCGGCCCGCCCGCGCGGCGCGGTGGCCACAGCGTCCAGGAACGGGCCGGCCTACGAGTCATCCTGTCCAGTGGCACCGGGGCGCAGGGCGGTGAGGACCGGCTGGTGGAACCCGGTGTCCGCCGGTCGGCAGCAGCGGGGAGAGTTCCAGGTCGTGGCGCTCCCCGTCGGCGTGCCAGTGCCACGGACGGCCGCGTGGACAGCGGCACGGCAGGAGACCGCCGAAGCGCAGTACCCGCCGGGTTTCGGCCAGTGCGGCGCCCACGCCCCGTGCGGCCGGCCGGTGGGGCAGCGCGTTGTCGGCGCGGGCCGCGGAGAGGGCCTCAGGCGTTGTCGAGGACCTTGTGCGGCCCGGAGCCCGGCGTCGCGCCGAGCAGCGTGACCAGGGCCCGGTCCTGCCGGGCGACGGACGCGTCCCCGTCCGCGTGGATGAGTCGTAGCGGTCGGCAAGCCCGTCGTGGAAGCCACCCGTCTCCATGGGGAACGCTACTCGGACAGCTTGGGACGGGGGTGACAGGAGGGCGTTTGGGGGCGCCGATCGCGTGCCATGGATGGGGACATGTCACAGCACAGAGCAACTGCACCACCGTCCGGTGGACCGGTCCTGTCGGAAGAGGTACGCGAAGCGCTCGACCGGGGCAGGCCCGTGGTGGCCCTGGAGTCGACGATCCTCGCGCACGGCCTGCCCCGCCCCCGCAACCTGGAGGTGGGCCTCGAACTGGAGGAGCTGGTCCGCGCGGAGGGTGCCGTTCCGGCGACGGTCGCGGTCGTCGACGGCGTGGCCCGGGCGGGCCTGGACAAGACCCGGCTGGAGCGGATCGCGACCGGCGACGGCGTGCGCAAGCTCGGACACCGGGATCTGGCGCCCGCGCTGGCAACGGGCGCGACCGGGGCGACGACGGTGTCCGCGACGGCCTTCCTCGCGGCCAGGGCGGGCCTGCGCGTCTTCGCGACGGGCGGCCTGGGCGGCGTACACCGCGAATGGACGCAGACGCAGGACGAGTCGGCGGACCTCTCCCTGCTGGCCCGGACCCGGATCACGGTGGTGTGCGCGGGAGTGAAGTCGATTCTGGACGTGCCGGCCACTTTGCAGCGGCTGGAGACGCTGGGGGTGGGGGTGCTCGGGTACGGCACGGAGCGCTTCCCCGGGTTCTACCTGGCCGATTCCGGTGAGCCGGTGGACTGGACCGTGCACCGCCCCGAGGAGGTCGCGGCGGTGATGGCCGCTCAGGACGCGCTGGGCGGGCCGGAGTCGGCACTGCTTGTGGCCAATCCGGTGGCGGCCGCGCAACAGCTGGATCCTCAGCTGCACGACCGGGTCCTGGCCGAGGCGCTCGCCGAGTGCCGCGAGCGGGGAATCACGGGGCAGGCGGTGACGCCGTTCCTGCTGGGGTTCCTGGTACGGGCCACGGGCGGGGCCTCGCTGGAGGCGAACCTGGCTGCGGTACGCGGCAACGTGCGACTCGGTGCGCGGATCGCCGGTGCCTGGGCGGCGCGGGCATGACCGCGGCGGGGGCGCTGCTCGTCGTCGGGGACGTGGTGACGGACGTGGTCGCCGTCCACACGGAGCCCCTGGCTCCGGCGACCGACACCGCTGCCCGCATCCGCACCCTGCCGGGCGGCGCGGGGGCGAACGCGGCGTGCTGGGCCGCCCGTACGGGGAGCGCGGAGGTACGCCTCCTCGCGCGGGTGGGCTCGGAGTCGGCGCGGTGGCACGAACGGGCCCTGGTGGACGCGGGGGTACGGCCGCGGCTGGTGGTCGATCCGCAGGAGCCGACCGGGACGGTGGTGGTCCTCGTCGGCAAGGACGCGGAGCGGACCTTCCTGACCGACAGCGGTGCCTCGCTGCGGCTGTGCCCGGCCGACTGGGCTCCGTCCCTGCTGGACGGTGCGGCGCACCTGCATCTGTCCGGTTATCTGTTCTTCGCCGACAGCAGCCGGGAGCTGGCCACGGTCGCGCTGCGGGCGGCGCGGATGCGTGGGGTTCCGGTGAGCGTGGATCCCGCGTCGGCCGGATTCCTGGCGGCACTGGGCCCGCAGCGCTTCCTGGACGCCGTGGCGGGGGCGGGGGTGCTGCTGCCGAACGAGGACGAGGCCCGACTGCTGGCGGGGCTGCCGGAGGGGGCGGGGCCGGCCGGGACGGCGACGGCGCTGAGCCGGCGGGTGCCGCTCGTGGTGGTGACCCGGGGCCCGGCGGGGGCGCTCGTGGCCGAGCGGGGCCGGATCACGGCGGAGGTGGCGGCCACCCAGCCGGCCGAGCCGGTGGTGGACTCCACGGGCGCCGGCGACGCCTTCACCGGCGCCTTCCTCGCCTCCCGCCTGGAGGGCGCGGACCCGACGGAATCGGCCCGCGCGGGCTGCCGGGCGGCAGCCGCCGCCATAACCCACCCGGGCGCCCGCCCCTAGCCCCACCCCTACCGACGTCCGAAGCGCAGGTCCGCGTCCGGGCCAACGCCCCACCCCGCCCGCCGACGTCCAAGGCACAGGCCCGGACAACACCCCACCCAGCCCCGCCTGCATCCGAAGCCCGAGTCCGGGCAACACCCGACCCAGCCCAGCCCCACGGGCGTCCGAGGCGCGTGCCCCGGCCAACCCCCCAACCCAGCCCCGCCGGCATCCGAAGCCCGAGTCGGGGCAACGCCCCACCCAGCCCCGCCGACGTTTGAGGCACGGGTCCGGGCAACACCCCACCCAGCTCCGCCGACGTTTGAGGCACGGGTCCGGGCAACACCCCACCCAGCTCCGCCGACGTTTGAGGCACGGGTCCGGGCAACGCCCGACCCAGCCCCACGGGCGTCCAAGGCGCGTGCCCCCGGCCAACCCCCAACCCAGCCCCGCCGGCATCCGAAGCCCGGGTCCGGGCAACGCCCCACCCAGCCCCGCCGGCGTTTGAGGCGCGGGTCCGGGCAGCGCCCGGGAAACGGAGAAAGGGCGGGGCGGGGAGAGGGCTCCGCGCAGCGGCACCCGCCCGGCCCCGCCCGAGGTCAGCTCCTCCGGATCCCCGTCCAGGCGGGATGCCTCGGGTCGTCCGCCCGCACCACCACATCGGCGGCGGAAGCCGGATCCACCTCCGCCTCGTAGCGGGCGAACGCCGCCCCCGTCCACCGCTCGGACTCCTCGGTCCGCCGCGCGAGCGCCCCGGCAGAGAGCCGGACGTGGACCGTCAGGTCGAAGGGGAACCACCGCCCCAGCAGCAGCGGCCCGTGCACCAGCAGCACACCGCCGACCGGGAGTTCGACGTAGGGGCTGCGGGTCGCCCGGTCGGTCACCGGGTCCCACAGGTCCGGCAGCACGCGCCCCGTCCCGCCGGGGTCGGTCGGCCCGAACACCTCCCGCCAGAGCGCGGCCGTGTCGTACCAGCCGTCCAGGTACGCGTCCACGTCCTGCCGGCCGAACTCGAAGCGGAGGGAGGCCGGCCGCAGGAACCCGGCGGTCGGCACCACCAGGACCGAGCGTCCGCGCAGCCGCAGCTCCTGCGCGAGCCGCCCGGCGAGGGCGCCGGTGTCCGCCGCGGGCGCGCCGTCGATGCCCACGCGCTGCCAGCCGTCCGGCCCGGAGGCGTCACCGGGGGTGTCTCCGGAGGCGTCACCGAAGGCGCCGCCGGGGTCGTCGAGGTGGCCGGCGAGCCGCTCGGCCATCCGCTGCCATGTGATCGCTTCCCACTGCACCGGCCCATTGTCAGTCCTCGGCCGTAGCTTTTCTCACGAGGGACCACCGCGGAAACGGCGCCGGTGGCCCGGCTTTCGGGGAGGGGTCTGTCATGGCTCGGGAGACGACGTATCTGGAGCTGTCGCAGGACGGCGGCGGGGCGCACAAGTTCTACGAGGTGATCGTGGACGGCACGGCCGTGTCCGTGCGCTACGGGCGCATCGGCGCGCCCGGCCAGTTGCAGAGCTCCTCGTTCCCGACCGTCGAGAAGGCCCGGGCGGCCGCCGCGAAGAAGATCGGGGAGAAGGTCCGCAAGGGGTACGCCCCTGCCGTGCAGGGGCAGCGCGCCGCCCGGTCGGTGACGCGCCGCCAGGTGGCGTCGGCGCCGTCGACGGCGCGTGCCGTCGCACCGGTGCTGTGGCGTTTCCGTACCGGTTCCTCGGCCTTCGGGATCCATGTCGACGAAGACCGCTGCTGGGTCGGCAACCAGGCCGGTGACGTCTACACGCTGAGCCACGGCGGTGAGGTGCTGGCCCGCTATTCGCTGCCGGACGGGGTGAAGTGCCTGGTGGCGGACGAGTTCTGGATATACGCGGGCTGCGATGACGGCACGGTGTACGACCTGTCGTCGAAGGTTCCCTTCGGCGCCTACGCCATCGCGGCGGACGTGGACATCTACTGGCTGGACATCCACGAGGGCGTGCTCAACGTCTCCGACGCGAACGGCGGCCTGACCGTCATCGACCACGAGGACGAGCACCAGTGGTCGCGGAAGTCCGCCGGGACGGGTGCATGGATGGTCCGGGCCGACGAGCGGGCGGTCTACCACGGGCACAGCGGCGGTGTGACGGCCTACGCGGCGGACGGCACCGGGCAGTTGTGGCACAGCGCGACCCCCGGCGGGGTCCTGTTCGGCTGGCAGGAGGAGCACTCGGTGTACGCGGGTACGGTCCGCAACACCGTGCAGCGGCTGTCGAAGGCCTCGGGGGCGACGGAGGCCACCTACCGGTGCGACGCGGCGGTGTATTCGTGCGCGACCTCGCCCGACGGCCGCCACGTCTTCGCGGGCGACTCCTCCTCCTCGGTCTACTGCTTCGATGCGGACGGGCGCCGACTGTGGAAGCTGGGGACCGGCGGCGGTTCGGCGCTGTCGATGCAGTACCTGGACGGGCGGCTGTACCTCGTCACCACGGACGGCTCGCTGGTCTGCGTGGACGCGAGCGAGCAGGCGATCACGGCGGCCCAGCAGGGTTCGGTGCCGGCGCCGATGGACGTGAAGTCGGCTGCCGCGCTGCCTGTGTTCACCCCGGCCGCGTCGGCGGCGGCGGTGGCGACGGTCTCCATGGCCGCGGTGGCCTCGGAGCCGGCGGGCGGTGTGGTGGTGGAGTGCGTCCAGCAGGGGGGCCGGATGCGGGTGCAGGTGGTGTCGAGCGGCTTCGAGCCGTCCTGGAACGTGCAGTTCCCGCGGGGGATCCGGGAAGCCGGCGCCCGGTACGTGGTGGACGGCCTGCATGCGGCCTCCGGGGGCTTCTACCGGGTCCGCGGGGAGATACGCCGACTGGTGTGAGGAGGGCCGGCCGGCTCGGCCGGC
This sequence comes from Streptomyces sp. NPDC060232, assembly GCF_042726555.1. Taxonomy (NCBI): domain Bacteria; kingdom Bacillati; phylum Actinomycetota; class Actinomycetes; order Kitasatosporales; family Streptomycetaceae; genus Streptomyces; species Streptomyces sp. NPDC060232. The sequence goes on from NZ_JBHXAG010000010.1 coordinate 153,847, forward strand.
GGCTGCGGGGCGTGCTGCCGGCACACCTCCTGGGTGGCACCGGCGGGGGCGGGCGTGGGTATGGAGAAGGGCGTCCCCTCGGGCAGCCGGGGGGTCACGTGGAGCACGACCGGCTCGGTGCCGAGGTTGTGGCCCAGGTGTATGTGCCCGATGCCCGCGGGCTCCACGAAGGTGGTGCCGGGCCGGTGCACCTCGACGGTGAGGTCGTGCAGGACCCGGGTCAGGGTGCCCGACAGGACGACGGCTTCGAGCCGCACGCGGTGGAAGTGCCAGCCGGTGCATCCGCCCGGCGGGATGACGATCTCCCGGCCCGCGGGGATCGTGGTGACGCAGGCTCTGCCGGTGCCGATACCTATACCGAAGCCGAAGCCGGTCAGCTGCGGCCGTGCCGTCGTCGTCCGCCGTGCGCCCATGTACTCCTCCTCGGTGGACCGGCCCCCGGTGGTCCCCGGTCCACGGCCCACCGTAGGAGGGATCAGGCCGAACAAGGAAGAGTCGGTGAATCCCCAACCTCCCTTCCTTACCAGGTGATATGAGGGGTGGAGGGCGGTATCACACCTGTATGAGCCTGGTCGTCTTCGAGTCGCTGAGGCAGATCCACTGCGCGGAGTGCCGACGCGGTCCGCTCCGGCACCTGGTGCGCGAGGCCGGTGTGCCCCGGTGCCTGGACTGTGCGGACCTGGGGCACCTCGTCTACCTGCCGCGCGGGGATGCCGCGCTCACGCGCCGCGCCCGCGAGGCCAGTTCGCTGTCCGCCGTCGTGGTCCGCTTCCACAAGCGGCGCCGCCGGTACGAGCGCCTCGGGCTGCTCGTGGAGGATGCCGCCCTGGCCGGCGCGGAGCGCGCCTGTCTTGCGGACTCCGAGGCGCGGGCGCGTCGCCGGGAGCGCGACCGCCTGCGTCGTGCGGCGGAGGACGTCCGCTTCACGGCGGCCTTCGCCGCCGAGATAGTGCGGCTGTTCCCCGGCTGCCCGGCGGACCGGGCCGTGGCGATCGCCACCCACGCGTCGGTGCGCGGCAGCGGCCGGGTGGGCCGCACCGCGGCCGGGCGGTCCCTGGACGAGACGGCGGTCTCGGTGGCGGTCCGGGCGGCGGTCCGGCACACCGACACCGAGTACGACGCCCTGCTGATGGCGGGCGTCCCCCGCTTCACCGCCCGCGCCCGGCTCGCCCCGCGGATCGACGCCATCCTGGACGGATGGCGCAGCATGCCGCGGGATCGGGCTAGTTGAGCCGGAAGCGCCGGTAGAGCAGGACGCCGCCGAGCAGCAGCGCGCCGCCGCTGGGCAGCAGGTAGCCGAGGCCGTCCGCTCCGGTGTGGGCGAGTGCCTCGCTGTGCCGCGGGGGCTCGGGCGGGGCGACCTCGGTGACGGGCGAGTTCGGCGAGGTCGGGACGGCCGGAGTGACCGGGGTGACCGGGGTGACCGGCTTCTCGACGACGGGCGGCTGAACTGGCTTGCCGGGGCCAGGCTGCTCGGCGTTGACGGACGAGTTGCCGTGCGCGGGGTTTCCGATGCCGACCACGTTGACGGAGTTGCCGCTGACGTTGACCGGCAGGTCGACCGGGAGCCGGAGGCCGTTGCCGGACAGCACCCCGGGGGAGTTCGCCGTCCGACCGCCCGCGACCGCTCCGCCGCCGTTGCCCGCCGCAGGAGTCGACCGGTGCGACGTGCTCTGGCCGGAGTGTGCGCCGCCACCCTGCGAGGTGTTCGTACAGCGGTTTCCGGCGGCCGGGTTCAGCAGGCCGACGACGTTCACGGTGTTGCCGCAGGCGCTGACCGGGACGTTCACCGGCAGCTGCACCAGGTTCCCGGACAGCAGACCCGGCGAGCGCTCGGCCGTGCCACCCGCGTCCGCATCGGCGTGGGCGAACCCGCTCACGCCCGCGACCGCCAGACCACCGCCCGCGACGACCGCCGCGATCAAGCCATTTCGACGACTGTGACGCATCACTTTCCTGCCTTCCGGTGGATTTCGAGGCCTTGCCCCACCGGAAACAACGCCTCCAAACCCGTACGGGTTATAGACACGCTAGACATTTCACTCCATCGTGTGCTGGGTACTGGGTACTGCATGACTGAACGTCCGCTGCTCCTTCTCGATGTGGACGGCCCGCTGAACCCGTTCCGTTCGCCCTTCGCCGGACTGCGCGGGTACAAGAGCCATCGCATGTGGCCGGAGGTCTGGCTGTCCTACCGCGACCCGGCCTCCCGCAGGGCCCGGCGCGGCGCGCGGATCCGCCTCCACCCCTCCCACGGCTCCCGGCTGCTGTCCCTGCCCTTCGAGCTCGCCTGGGCCACCGCCTGGACGCACCAGGCCAACACCCTGATCTCCCCGCACATCGGACTCCCCTGCGACCTGTCCGTCGTCGAATGGCCCGAACTGTTCGCCGAGGACCCCGACGGTCTCTTCTGGAAGACCCGCCACCTGAGGGACTGGGCGGCCGGCCGCCCCTTCGCCTGGGTCGACGACATGATCACCCCGCTCGACCGGGCCTGGGTCGCCGCCCACCATCCGGCACCGGCCCTCCTGCTGCGCATCCACCCGCGCCACGGGCTGAGGGACCGCGACTTCACCGTGTTGACCCGCTGGGCGGAGGGTCTCAGCCCCGCAGGGCGGTGACCGGGTCCGGGGAGGGGCGGCCCGTGGGCCACCAGTCCTCGTCGCCCGGGCGCGACTCGTAGGCGTACCAGAGGGCGTCGCGGCCGAGCCGGAGCTGGCGGGTGTGGGAGGTCAGCCGGTTGCGTTCGGGGCGGAAGGCGCCCTGGGACGCGGCGAGGAGCGCCGGGCGGGCCCGGTCGAAGGGGCCGGCCGGCGGATCCCAGGGCTCTTCGAGGGCGGCGAGGGCCGGGCGGCCGCCCTGGCGCCAGGCCGCCGCTGCCCGCGCGAGGTCGGTGGTGGTGCGCCCGGTGGCGCGGGCCAGGTCCCGGTAGAGGGTGCGGGCCGCACCCGTCAGGCCGGAGGTGGGCTCGGCGGAGGCCAGCCGTACGGCGTCCTGCCAGAGGGAGAGCCCGGCGATCGGGTCCTCGCCGGTGGTGAGCAGTGCGAAGGCGCGGGCGGCCGCGTCGGAGGCGAGCTGGTCGAGGGCGAGCGGGTCCGGCGCCGCCGGGTCGGCCGGGTAGGCGGGCGGAAGACCCGCCGCCGCGGGCGCGGTGAGCGGCGCGGGCAGCGGCGGCAGCACGGTGCGGGCGAGCGCCTCCCGGGCGGCGACCGCGGGGAAGGCCGGTGCCGTACCGGGCTGTTCACGCGCGGCGTGGGCGGCGTTGCGGCGGGTGAGGTCTTCGAGGAGCTCGCGCTCGCCCCGGCCGCGCAGGAGCAGCAGCACGAAGGGGTCCTCGTCGAGGAGACGCGCCGCGCGGTAGCAGAGGGCGGCGGCGTGCTTGCACGGCGGACGCCCGAAGTCCGGACAGGAGCAGTGCGGGACGAGCTCGCCCGCCCCGGGCAGGACGGTCCCCGCCAGCGACTGCGGGACCTCCCGCTCCAGGAGGGCGCCGAGCGCCGCCGGGTCGGCGGCGACGTCTTCCAGCAGCTCGCTCCACTCCGCGTCCGCGAAGGCGGGCAGGGTCAGCTCGGTGCGGTACGGGCGGGGCCTGCTGCCCCGGACGTACGCGACGATGCGGCCAGGGGTGACGGTCACCGCGTCGACGTGCCCGGCGGCGGCGTACGTACGGCCGCGGGCCAGGCGGGCCGGGTCACCGGAGACCTCTTCCAGGGCCGACACCCAGGCCCGGCCCCACCAGCTCACCGCCGCCGCCCCCGCGGGCACGGTCTCGAAGGTGCGGCGGCGGTCGTCCCGCGCGGTGATCATGCAGGCCTCCGCAGGGAGACGAGGTCGGCGAGCTCCCGGTCGGTCAGCTCGGTCAGCGCCGCCTCTCCGGAGCCGAGGACCGCGTCGGCCAGGGCCCGCTTCGCCTCCAGCATTTCGGCGATGCGGTCCTCGACGGTGCCTTCGGCGATGATCCGGTGGACCTGGACGGGCTGGGTCTGGCCGATCCGGTAGGCGCGGTCGGTGGCCTGCTCCTCGACGGCCGGGTTCCACCAGCGGTCGAAGTGGATGACGTGGCCGGCGCGAGTGAGGTTCAGGCCGGTGCCGGCCGCCTTGAGGGACAGCAGGAAGACGGGGACCTCGCCGGCCTGGAAGCGGTCGACGAGCTCCTCGCGGCGCGCGACCGGGGTGCCGCCGTGCAGGAGTTGCGTGGCGATCCCCCTGGCCGACAGGTGCCGCTCGATGAGCCGGGCCATCGTCACGTACTGCGTGAACACCAGCACCGAACCGCCCTCGGCGACGATGGTGTCCAGCAGCTCGTCGAGCAGGGCGAGCTTGCCCGAGCGGTGCGGGAGCCGGGGCTGCTCCTCCTTCAGGTACTGCGCGGGGTGGTTGCAGATCTGCTTGAGCGAGGCCAGCAGCTTCATGATCATGCCGCGTCTCTCGATGCCCTCGCTCGCGCCGATGACGGCCATCGCCTCGTCCACCGCGGCCTGGTAGAGGGAGACCTGCTCCCGGGTGAGGGACACCGGGTGGTCGGTCTCGGTCTTCGGCGGCAGCTCGGGCGCGATGCCCGGGTCGGACTTCTTGCGCCGCAGCAGGAACGGCCGTACCAGCGCGGCCAGGCGGGCGACCGCCGCCTCGTTGCCGCCGTCCTCCTCCTGCTGGTGCTCCACGGGGCGGGCGTGGCGGGCCCGGAAGGTGGTCAGCGGTCCCAGGAGCCCCGGCGTGGTCCAGTCGAGGAGTGCCCACAGCTCGGAGAGGTTGTTCTCCACCGGGGTGCCGGTCAGCGCCACCCTGGCCGGGGCCGGGATCGTACGCAGGGCCTTCGCGGTCGCCGAGTGGGGGTTCTTGACGTGCTGCGCCTCGTCGGCGACGACCATGCCCCAAGGCTGTTCGGCGAGGAGGGCGGCGCTGGCGCGCATCGTCCCGTAGGTGGTCAGTACGAAGCCGCCCGCGCCGGACGTCAGGTCCTCGGTGCTGCGGGCGCCGCCGTGGAAGCGGCGCACGGGGGTGCCGGGGGCGAACTTCTCGATCTCCCGCTGCCAGTTGCCCAGGAGCGAGGCGGGGCACACCACGAGGGTCGGCTCGCAGCGGTCACGGTGCAGGTGCAGCGCGATCAGCGTGACGGTCTTGCCCAGGCCCATGTCGTCGGCGAGGCAGCCGCCGAGCCCGAGGGAGGTCATCAGGTCGAGCCAGGCCAGGCCGCGGGCCTGGTAGTCGCGCAGGGTGGCCTTGAGCGCGGCGGGCTGCGGGAGCGGGGCGAGTTCGCCCGTCAGCCGTTCCCGCAGGGCGGCCAGCGTGCCCACCGGCACCGCCTCGACCGGCTCGCCGTCGACCTCGGCCGTCCCCGACAGGGCGGTGGCCAGCGCGTCTACCGGGTCCAGCAGGCCGAGTTCCCGTTTGCGCGCCTTGCGCACCAGCTCGGGGTCGACCCGCACCCAATGGTCCCGCAGCCGTACGACGGGCCGGTGGGCCTGCGCCAGCGCGTCCATCTCCCCCGGGGTGAGCCGGTCTCCGCCGAGGGCCAGTTCCCAGGAGAAGGCGAAGAGGTGTTCCGCGTCGAAGAAGGCGGTCCCGTCGGTGGCGGACCCGGGTGCGGTGGACCGTACGACGGCGGTCGCGGACAGCGTACGGGCCAGGTCGCGTGGCCAGTGGACGACGACCCCGGCGGCGGCCAGCCGGTTCGCGGCCGTCCCCAGCAGGTCCTCCAGCTCCGGGTCGGACAGGGCCAGGGCGTCGGGGACGGGCTGGTCCAACAGCCGCAGCAGCGGCGGCCAGACGCGCGCGGCCCGGCGCAGCGCGAGCACGGCGTCGATCCGGGCGCGCGGACCGAAGCCGGCCCCGGCCGTGCCGGCCCACAGCTGTGCGGCGTCGGTGACGAGTGTGGGATCGGCGAGGCTGTGGACCTGGACGACGGCGGCGCCGGCGCGCCGGGTGTCCTCCGCCTCGGCCTCGTCGAAGAGGCGGAAGGAGGACAGGTCGAGCCGGAGCGAGAGCCCGACTCCGGTGTCGGCCCCGGCCGCGACCTGCGCGGCCCACTCCTGTATCCCGGGCACCCGATGCGGTTCCCGCGCGGCGAACGGCCGCCCGGCGGCCACGGGCGCCGCCGGGGTGCGGGGCAGGCTGTCGGCGACGGCGTCGAGGAACGCGCGGACCAGCGCCTCCGGTTCGGGCAGCTGGAGCGGGCGGCGCCCGGCGAGGGGCGTCGCGTGCCCCTCGTGGGGCAGGGCGGCGGCGACCGCCCGGAGATGGGCGATGTCGTCGGCGTCGAGCGGGCCCGCGCGCCAGGCGTCGACGCCCTCGGGGGTGAGCCCGGGGAGCAGCCGGCCGCGCGCGGCCAGGGTGAGGGCCTGTGTGGCGGCGGCGCCCCAGGCCCGGGTGGCGGGGTGCGCGGCGGGGCTGCGGGGGGCCCGCAGGAGCAGGGGCAGGGCGTCGGCGACGGAGAAGTCCACCGCGGGCACGGTCCGGCTGCGGATCCCGCTGCCGTGCGGACGTACGACGGTGAGCGGACCGGATGTGCCCGCTTCGGGGAGGGGGTCCCCGTCGGGCGACCAGAAGGCGACACGCCCCTCCCGCGGGACGGCGGCGGGCAGGAAGACGGCGGCATGGCACAGCAGCGCGGACGCCTGCCCCTGCGGCTGTGGCTGCGGTTGTGGCTGTCGCAGCGCCCGTGTCTGCGCTGTCATGGTCTCCCCCTCCCTCACGATCGTCCTCGCGGACCTGCCGGCCCCATGCCCACGAGTTTAGGTGCGGCCACTGACAACGCCCCTGGCCTGCGGTTTCAGCGGACCCAGCGGCCCTGTTCCAGGGCGTATCCGTAGACGGGCCGGCCGGTGGCGGCGCTCGTGCGCAGCGGGCGGCCGCCGTCGTCGACGCGCAGCGTGCCCGAACCGGTCGGCGAGGTCCACCTCAGGTCGAGGGACCAGTCGCAGTCGCAGCCCGTGGTGACGGCCTCCACCCGTAGGACGACCGGCTCGTCTGCCGAGACCCGCATCGGGAAGGCCGGGGCCGGCAGCCGGTTCCCGGCGTCGTTCCCGGCGACGGGGCGGGCCAGCGGGCGGGGCGCGTCCAGGTTGACGGCGAAGACGGCCGGGGTGAGACCCCCGCCGCAGCCCTGCGACATCTGGTAGACGTTCCAGGCGGGCGGTGTGCGTCGAGCGCCCACCCGCACCTCCAGCCCCTCCAGGACCACCGCGCCCCCGCCCGTGCCGTGCAGGGTGACCTCCACGATCTGGCTCCCGGCGTGCACGGCGCGCTGCGCCGTCGCCCAGGCGGGCGCGTCCGCCTGGACGGGCGGCGGGGGCACCGATCCGGGACCCCGCTCGGCCAGGTAGGCGTGGTCGCAGCCCGCGGCCCACACGTGCGACCGCACCGACGCCTTGAGGGGCGCCGCCGGCGCCCGTCCGGGCGCCGACACCGGCGGCGAGGCGGAGGCCGGGGCCGGTTCCGCGGCCGGTCCGCCCGACGGGGCCGAAGGTGCCGGGCCGGTCGCCGGATCCGTCGGCACGGGCCCCGGCGCGGACGGGGTCGCCGCGGCGGAGGCGGAGCCCCCGGCTCCGCGCGTACCGGCGCCCGCCCCCGGCCCCGGCTCGGCTCCGGTGTGCGGCGTACCCCGGTCGGGGCCGGTCACCGCCAGCAGCGCCGCGGCCACCGCACCCGCCGCGAGCCCCGCCGCGGCGACCACGACCGCCCTGCGCCGGTACCAGGACGAGCGGGCTCCGGATCCCGCCGCAGTCGGTCCGGCCCCCGCGGCCGGCCCCACCACGACGGCCGGCCCCACCAAGACCCCCGGCTCCGGGTCCGTGACCCCCGACTCCGGCTCCACGACCGCCGCGACCGGCTCCCTGCCCGCCGGTACCGGCTCCGGCGCGGCCGCCCCCGCGCGCCGCCGGGCGTCCGCCAGCAGCCAGGCCCGGTGCAGGTCCACCGCCTGCGCCGCCGAGGCCCCGCAGGCCCGCGCGAAGCGGTCCACCACCGCGAACTCCACCGGCAGCGCCTCCCCGTTGCAGTACCGGTGCAGCGTCGACGTACTCGTGTGCAGCCGCCGCGCGAGGACGCCGTAACTCAGCCCCCCGCGCTCCTTCAGCTCCCGCATCAGCCGTGCGAAATCCTCGGCCTCACTCACGGTGTCCCCCGTCCCACGTCCCATGGCGCCGTTCCATGCCTGGGATGTTCCCCCAGGTGACAGCACGTACGGGCGTTCGCGTGTCCCGATTTCGCCCCGAACCGTGGCCTTGCGCGCCCGCCGGGGAACAGGCTCTTCACGCACCACCGATGCCGCATCCACGGGGAGAACCGACATGTTCCGACGTACCGACACCGCAGCCACCCTCGCCACCGCGCTGGTCGCGGCGGCCGCCACCCTCGTCCTGACCGCCTCGACCTCCGCCGCGGCCGCCACCGCGCCCGGCTTCCTGAACGGCACCGACCTGCCTGCGCACCCCTCCTCTCCCTGGTACACCGGCGAGATCACCAGGGGACTGCCCGAGACGGAGACGTTCTGCCTGGACGGGGTGCTTCCGGCGGCGGGCAGCTGGCACCGCACGTACGGCACCGAGTACGACACCGGTGCCGTGCAGATCTCCGTACGCTCCGCCTCGCCTTCGGCGGCCGCCAAGCTCGCCGGCAGGCTGGAGCGCAAGGTCGCCGCCTGCGCCGCCGACTGGCTGCGCACGACCCCGGGCGGCACGGCGTCCTGGCAGGACTACGCAACCCTGCCCGTCGAGGAGGGCGCGCACGTCTACGGGGTCCACACCTCGATCCCGGAGTCCGAGCCGGGCGTGCACCTCTACGGGATCGGGCGGGACGGCTCCACCGTGACCGTCGTGCAGTGGGGGCAGATGGGCGACCTGTCGCAGGCCCCGGTCGCCGCCTTCAAGAAGACGACCACAAGGGCCGTGAACAAGCTCAACCCGTAGCAGCGGGGAAGCCCGGACCCGGCCGGTGCGCCCGGTGCGCCCGGTGCGCCCGGTGCGCCCGGTGCGACCATGGACAGGGAGAGGCGGTGCCATGCGTTCCGGAAACGAGCCGACGACAGCGCGCAGTCCGCTGCGGCTGCGGTTCTGGCTGGGCGTCTGGGGTCTGGTCTGGGCCGTCGCGGGTACGGTCGCCTTCGCGCTGGCGAGCCGTCCCGGATGGGCGGCCGCGTGCGGGGTGCTGGCGGTCGTGGTGGGCGTGGACCTCGTCATGATCGTGCGCCACATCCGGCAGGGCCCGCACTACCAGCCCGGCCGGGACGTCCCCCCGTACGAGCCGCCCGACAGCCGCTGAGCGGTGCTCGGCCCGGTCGGGTCAGGCCTGGTCCTCGAAGCGCGCCGCCGCGAGGTACTCCGGCTGCGGGTCGAGGGCCGCGGCCAGCCTGAAGTGCCTGCGCGCCTGCTCGGGCCGGCCCGCGCGCTCGTGCGTGCGGGCCAGCGCGAAGTGGGCGAAGGCGTTGTCCGGTTCCCGCTCCAACACCAGCGCGAACTCAAGCTCGGCCGGGCGCAGTTGGGCTGCGGCGAAGAAGGCCCGGGCGCGCAGCAGCCGGGCCGCGGTGTTCTCCGGGTGGGCGGCTACGACCGAGTCGAGCAGCTTGACCGCACCGCGCGGGTCACGTGCGGCGAGCAGCTGCTCGGCCGCCCGGAAGTCGATGACGTGTGTTTCCGGGCTGGACGGCGTGGGGCGCGTGGTCTCCGACACGGTATGGATCCTTCCCTCTACCCGCGCCTTCAACGCCCCCGACCCGCGCGCTATTCCATGCACACGTCAGCTGGTGCCGTTGCCCGTCGTCGGCGCCCCCGCCCGCGCCGTGAGCTCCTCCCACACCGTGCGGACCTGCGGCTCCAGCGCGTCCAGCGGCCCGTCGTTGTCGATCACGAGAGTGGCCACCGCCAGGCGCTGTTCGCGCGTGGCCTGCGCGGCCATCCGGGCCCGGGCCTCCTCCTCGGGCATCGCGCGCAGCCCGGTCAGCCGGGTCAGCTGCGTCGACGGGGCCGCGTCCACCACGACGACCAGGTCGTAGAGCGGTGCGAGGCCGTTCTCGGTGAGCAGCGGTACGTCGTGCACGACGATGGCGTCGGGGCCCGCGGCCGCCTCCAGCTCGGCGGACCGGGCGCCGACCAGCGGGTGCACGATCGCGTTGAGCGTGCGCAGCTTCTCCGGGTCCGCGAACACGATGGATCCCAGCTTGGGCCGGTCCAGCGTGCCCTCGGGAGTCAGCACCTCTTCCCCGAAGGCCGCGACGACGGCCGCGAGCCCCGGCGTACCGGGCTCCACGACCTCTCGTGCGATCCGATCGGCGTCGACGACGATCGCCCCGTACCCCGCCAGCAGTCGCGAGACCTCGCTCTTGCCGGCACCGATTCCGCCCGTCAGGCCTACCTTCAACATGCCCCGCAGCTTAGGGGGTGTCTCGCCGGATCATGCCGGGCGGCGGCGCCTGGCACCACGCCTCGATCGGCCTGACCGGCACGAGGCCCCTGACCTGCGGCGTCTTCCGCGCGTCAGTTCTCGCCCTCGCGCTCCGCCAGGAAGCGCTCGAACTCGCGGCCGATCTCGTCCGCCGACGGCAGTTCCGCCGGCTCGGCGATCATGTTGCCCCGGGTCTCGGCCCCGGCGGCAGCGTCGTACTGGTGCTCCAGCCCCTGCACCAGGCTGACCAGCTCCTCGTCGCCCTCGCGGATCTGCCGGTCGATCTCCGTCTGCGTACGGTGGGCCTCGGTCCGCAGCGCGTGCGCCACGGCCGGCAGCACCAGGCCGGTCGCCGCCGTGATCGCCTCCAGCACCGTCAGCGCGGCGTCCGGGTACGGGGAGCGCGCCACGTAGTGCGGCACGTGCGCGGCGACACCCAGCACGTCGTGTCCGGCCTGGGACAGGCGGAACTCCACCAGGGCCTCGGCACTGCCGGGCACCTGGGCCTCGTCGAAGGGGCTGCGGTGGCCCGGCATGAGGTCGGTCCGGTTGCCGTGCGGGGTGATGCCGACGGGCCGGGTGTGCGGGACACCCATCGGGATGCCGTGGAAGTTGACCGAGAGGCGGACCCCGAGACGCTCGACGATCTGCCGGACGGCGACGGCGAAGCGCTCCCACTCCACGTCCGGCTCCGGGCCGGACAGCAGCAGGAACGGCGCTCCGGTGGCGTCCTGGACCAGCCGGACCTCCAGCCGGGGTTCCTCGAACTCCGCCCAGTGGTCGCGCTGGAAGGTCAGCAGTGGACGGCGCGCCCGGTAGTCCACGAGCCGGTCCGCGTCGAAACGGGCGACGACCTGGTGGGGCAGGGTGTCCAGCAGCCGCTCGACGATCTGCTCACCGGCCTCTCCGGCGTCGATGTACCCCTCGAAGTGGTACAGCATGACCAGCCCGGCCGAGTCCTGGGCGACCGCCAGGTCGGCCACCGCCAGACCCTTGGCATCCCATTCGTACAACCCCTGTGGATCAAGCACCGCCACCACTCCTCCTCGCCTCGTTCTCAGCCAAGAACGTCCAAGGCGGCGCCGCCATTCCCCAGTTGGCCCCCTTCACAGGAACGCAATGGATCACATCGCGACAGGTGGGAAGGACGGGAAGGAAGGAGAGGGAGGGACGGGCGGAAATCCCGGGGACGCGGTGAGGCCCGCCCCCCGAAGGGGACGGGCCTCACCGTCGTACTCAGTCAGCTCTGCTCACACCGGAGTGCGATGCGCGCTGCGATCAGCTCTGGCCGCCGGCCAGCTTCTCGCGGAGCGCGGCCAGGGCCTCGTCCGACGCCAGGGCGCCGGAGGTCTCGTCCGACTCCGAGGAGTAGGAACCACCCGAGATGCCCGCACCGGCGTTGCCACCGGCGGCCGGGGCGGCAGCGCCCTCGGCGGCAGCGGCCTCGTCGGCCTCGCGACTCTTGATGACCTGAGCCTGGTGCTGCTCGAAGCGAGCCTGCGCCTCGGCGTACTGGGTCTCCCAGGCCTCGCGCTGCTTCTCGTACCCCTCGAGCCAGTCGTTGGTCTCGGGGTCGAAGCCCTCGGGGTAGATGTAGTTGCCCTGGTCGTCGTAGGACGCGGCCATGCCGTACAGGGTCGGGTCGAACTCGACCGACGCCGGGTCGGCACCGAAGGACTCGTTGGCCTGCTTCAGGGACAGCGAGATCCGGCGACGCTCAAGGTCGATGTCGATGACCTTGACGAAGATCTCGTCGTTGACCTGGACGACCTGCTCCGGGATCTCCACGTGGCGCTCGGCCAGCTCGGAGATGTGGACCAGACCCTCGATGCCCTCGTCCACGCGGACGAACGCACCGAACGGAACCAGCTTGGTGACCTTACCCGGGACGACCTGACCGATCTGGTGCGTACGGGCGAACTGCTGCCACGGGTCCTCCTGCGTCGCCTTCAGCGACAGGGAGACACGCTCGCGGTCCATGTCGACGTCGAGGACCTCGACGGTGACTTCCTGGCCGACCTCGACAACCTCGGACGGGTGGTCGATGTGCTTCCAGGACAGCTCGGAGACGTGGACGAGACCGTCGACGCCACCCAGGTCCACGAAGGCACCGAAGTTGACGATCGAGGAAACGACGCCGGAGCGGACCTGGCCCTTCTGCAGGGTGGTGAGGAACGTCTGGCGGACCTCGGACTGGGTCTGCTCCAGCCAGGCGCGGCGGGACAGGACCACGTTGTTGCGGTTCTTGTCCAGCTCGATGATCTTCGCCTCGAGCTCCTTGCCCACGTAGGGCTGGAGGTCGCGGACACGGCGCATCTCGACCAGGGAGGCCGGGAGGAAGCCGCGGAGGCCGATGTCGAGGATGAGACCACCCTTGACGACCTCGATGACGGTACCGGTGACGATGCCGTCTTCTTCCTTGATCTTCTCGATCGTGCCCCAGGCACGCTCGTACTGAGCGCGCTTCTTGGACAGGATCAGACGGCCTTCCTTGTCCTCCTTCTGGAGAACCAGGGCCTCGATCTCGTCGCCGACCTTGACGACCTCGTTCGGGTCGACGTCGTGCTTGATCGAGAGCTCGCGGCTCGGGATCACGCCTTCCGTCTTGTAACCGATGTCGAGCAGGACCTCGTCCCGGTCGACCTTCACGATGACGCCGTCGACGATGTCGCCGTCGTTGAAGTACTTGATCGTCTCGTCGATCGCGGCGAGGAAGGCTTCCTCGTTACCGATGTCGTTGACCGCTACCTGCGGAGTGGTAGAGGTGGTCTCGGTGCTGCTCGTCATGTGGGAAAGGGCTCCGGTTACGGACAGAAAGTCGTAGGTACTGCTACGCCGGGAGCCCTTATCGGCATCTGCCGAAGAAGCCGGACAGCCAAGGAAGCCCCTGACCCGCACAAGCGGGGAGGGCCTCGAAAACCGAGGGGACATCAACAGATGCAAGCGCAGCCTGCTAGGTCTGAGGAGCACAGGCTCGCAGCGCAACTTGTAGCATACGGGGGCGGCCGGACAGGGTCAATGCGCGAAGGCCCACACCCCGGGCGGATCACCGCACAACCGGCACAATTCATGGGCAGGAAGGCCCTGATGGCGCTTCCTGCCACATTCCCAAGACACTCGCAGACTACGACGACGGGCCCCATGAACCAAGAGGACTACGCCCCCGAAGAGGCCTACGCAGCCGATCCGGACACCTTGGACGACGCCGAGGCCACGCGCCGTGACGCCGGGGAAGCGGAGAGCAGCCGGGCGAGCCGCAGCTGGTGGGACCGCAACGCCGACGACTACCAGAGCGAGCACGGCGCCTTCCTCGGCGACGACCGCTTCGTATGGGGGCCCGAGGGGCTCGACGAGGCGGACGCGGCCCTGCTGGGCCCCGCCGCCTCCCTCAAGGACAAGGACGTGCTGGAGATCGGCGCCGGCGCCGCCCAGTGCTCCCGCTGGCTGGCCGCCCGGGGCGCCCGCCCGGTGGCCCTCGACCTCTCCCACCGCCAGCTCCAGCACGCCCTGCGCATCGGCGGCGACGTGCCCCTGGTGGAGGCCGACGCCGGCCGGCTCCCCTTCCGCGACGGCTCCTTCGACCTCGCCTGCTCCGCGTACGGCGCCGTCCCCTTCGTCGCCGACCCGGTGGGCGTCATGCGCGAGGTGCACCGCGTACTGCGCCCCGGCGGCCGCTGGGTCTTCTCCGTGACCCACCCCCTGCGCTGGGCCTTCCCCGACGAGCCCGGACCCGAGGGGCTGACCGTCTCCGCCTCCTACTTCGACCGGACCCCGTACGTCGAGCAGGACGAGCAGGGGCGCGCCGTGTACGTCGAGCACCACCGCACCCTCGGCGACCGCGTCCGCGACGTCGTCGCGGGCGGCTTCCGCCTGCTCGACCTCGTCGAGCCCGAATGGCCCGAATGGAACAGCCAGGAGTGGGGCGGCTGGTCCCCGCTGCGCGGCAACCTGATCCCCGGCACCGCGATCTTCGTCTGCGAGAGGGCCTGACACCTTGATCCGTCAGGCCGCCCTCGACGCCCTTCCCGTGCGCGAGGCCCTGCCCGGGCTGGTCTCCGCACTCGACACGCACGGCACCGCGGTGCTGTGCGCGCCACCCGGGACCGGCAAGACGACGCTGGTCCCGCTGGTGCTCGCGGGCCTGGTGGGCGGCGGCCCGCTGCGCAGGGTGGTCGTGGCCGAGCCGCGGCGGATCGCCGCCCGGGCGGCGGCGCGCCGGATGGCCTGGCTGCTGGGTGAGCAGGTCGGCGGCCGGGTCGGCTTCACGGTCCGCGGCGAGCGGGTGGCCGGACCGGGCACCGTGGTGGAGGTGGTGACCACCGGTGTGCTGCTCCAGCGGCTCCAGCGCGACCAGGAGCTGGCCGGCGTGGACGTGGTCGTCCTGGACGAGTGCCACGAGCGGCACCTGGACGCCGACACGGTCGCCGCGTTCCTCCTCGACGTACGCGAGACCCTGCGCCCGGAGCTGCGGCTCGTGGCGGCCTCGGCGACGACGGACTCGGCCGGCTGGGCCCGGGTGCTGGGCGGCGCGCCGGTGGTGGAGGCGGCGGGGATCGCGTATCCGGTGGAGACCGTGTGGGCGCCTCCGGCCCGTCCTGTGCGGCCTCCGCACGGGATGCGGGTGGATCCGGCGCAGCTCGCGCATGTGGCCTCGGTGGTGCGGCGGGCGCTGGCGGAACGTTCCGGTGACGTGCTGTGCTTCCTGCCCGGCGTCGGCGAGATCGCCCGGGTGGCGGGGCAGCTGGGCGGTGTGGACGCGGAGGTGCTGCAGGTCCACGGCCGGGCCCCGGCGGCAGTGCAGGACGCGGCGCTGACGGCCTCGGACCACCGCCGGGTGATCCTGGCGACGGCGGTGGCGGAGTCGAGCCTGACCGTGCCAGGGGTGCGCGTGGTGGTCGATTCGGGGTTGGCCCGCGAGCCGCGGGTGGACCATGCCCGCGGGCTGGGCGCGCTGGCGACCGTACGGGCCTCCCGCGCGGCCGGGCGGCAGCGGGCGGGCCGGGCGGGGCGTGAGGCGCCGGGTGTGGTGTACCGCTGCTGGACGCAGGCGGAGGACGGGCGGCTGCCGGCGTTCCCGGCGCCGGAGATCCGCATCGCCGACCTGGCGCAGTTCGCCCTGCAGGCGGCGTGCTGGGGCGACCCGGACGCGGCCGGGCTGGCGCTGCTGGACGCGCCGCCGGCGGGGGCGATGGCCGCGGCGCGGGAGGTGCTCGTGGCCGTCGGAGCGGTGGACGGGGCCGGCCGGCCGAGCCCGCGCGGTCTGCGGATGGCCCGGCTCGGTCTGCACCCGCGGCTGGCGCGGGCCCTGCTGGACGGGGCCGCGGCGCTCGGCGCCCGCCGGGCGGCTGAGGTGGTGGCGCTGCTGAGCGAGGAGCCGCCGCGCGAGTACGGGGACGACCTGGCCGCGGCCTGGCGCTCGGCCCGCCGGGGCGGCGACGGCTACGCGACCCGCTGGCGCACGGAGGCCCGCCGCCTGGAGCGTGCCGTTGCCCCTACGGGGCGCACGTCCGGGGCCGGGGCCGGGGCCGAGGCCGGGGCTGTGGAACCGGGCTCCGGGGCCGGGGCAGGGACAGGGGGGACGGGATGCGCCGAGGAGCCCGGCGGGTCGCGGTCGGCGGATTCAGCCCCACCGGCGTTTGAGGCGCGGGGTGCGGGGCGGAGCCCCGACGACGCCGCGGCCGGGCTGATCGCGGCCCTCGCGTTCCCCGAGCGGGTCGCCCGGGCCAAGGGGGCGGGGGCGTTCCTCATGGCCTCCGGGACCGGGGCGGAGCTCGGCGACGGCTCGGGACTGCGCAGCGCGCCCTGGCTGGCCGTCGCCGTCGCCGACCGGCCACCGCACTCGGCCGCCGCACGGATCCGGCTGGCCGCGGTCGTGGACGAGGACACCGCCCTGGCCGCCGCCGCGCATCTGCGCACCCACACCGACGAGGTGCACTGGGAGGAGGACGGCGATGTCGTCGCACGGGCCGTCGACCGCCTCGGGGCGATCGAGCTGGCCGTGCGCCCCCTGTGCACCCCCGACCCGGCGCTCGTCCGGGCCGCGCTGCTCGACGGGTTGCGCACCGAGGGCCTCGGTCTGCTGCGCTGGACCCCGGACGCGCGGGCACTGCGGTCCCGCCTCGGCTTCCTGCACCGCACGCTCGGCGGCGCCTGGCCGGACGTGGCCGACGACGCCGTGCTGCTGGAGCGGGCCGACGACTGGCTGGAGCCCGAGCTGTCCCGGGCCCGGCGGCGCGCGGACCTCGCCCGGATCGACGCCGGCCAGGCCCTGAACCGGCTGCTGCCGTGGGCCACCGGCGAGGCGGTCCGGCTGGACGAGCTGGCTCCGGAGCGCCTGGAGGTGCCCAGCGGGTCCCGGATCCGGCTGGACTACTCCGCCGAGCACGGGCAGCCGGTGCTCGCGGTGAAGCTCCAGGAGCTGTTCGGGCTGGCCGAGACCCCACGGGTGGCGGGGGTTCCCGTACTCGTCCACCTGCTGTCGCCGGCCGGGCGTCCGGCGGCCGTCACCGCCGACCTGGCCTCCTTCTGGCAGGGCGGCTACCGCGCCGTCCGCGCGGAGCTGCGCGGCCGCTACCCCAAACACCCCTGGCCGGAGGACCCGGCCACCGCCGAGCCCACCCGCCACACCAACGCCCGGCTCAGGCGGGGCTGATCCCTTCCCCTGCTTCCCGCCCCTCCCCTTCCTCCCGTGCGCGGCGGCCGCGGGCCTCCAGCCACAGCGCCAGCCCGAGCAGGGCGAGGCCGCCGGCGGCCAGGCCCGCCGGGGCGTAGGTGTGGAGCGCGAGGACCTTCGTACGGTTCGCCTTGACCAGGTCGACGGTGTAGTCGGAGTAGTCCTCGCGCATGGTCACGTGCCCGGCGAAGGCGGTGAGCTTGCCGTCGGGTCCGCCGGAGGCGATGCCGCCGCGCATCTCCTGCTGGATGTCCTGTTCGGCGTTGACGGGCGCCCCGGTGACGGGGTCGACCCAGAACCGCGCCTTGGCCGTGTACCAGAGGGTGGTGCCGGTGGCCGCTTCGATCGTCGCCGGGTCGATGCCCTCGATCGGCATCTTCTTCGGCATGGGCACCTTGGTCCACGGGACGGTCTGCTCGAAGTAGTAGACGTCCATGCCCTTGAAGCGGCGCGGTCCGACGTAGTGGATCGGCGAGGAGGTGCGGGTCTGGGCGTCGAAGTAGAGGTAGTCGCGCGGTTCGGTGAAGAAGGGCCATTTGAACTCGATGCCCTCGCGCTTGACCGCGTCGCCGTCGACCATCTCGCCGGTGGCGTGCACCGGGTCCTGGGTGTGCGCGTCGAAGATGTAGCGCTCGGGGATCTGGGAGACCATCTTGCCGTCCGGGCCGATGATGTAGGACAGGGTGTCCCAGACCACGACGTCCTTGCCCGCGCTCGCCTCGATCTCCTTCGACGCCTCGACGTTGCCCTTGAGGGTCTGGACGATGGTGACCTTGTCGACCTTCCTGGGCTGCATGCCGCCGGTGTAGTCGAGGAGGGTCGCGTCCTTCGCCTCCAGGACCATCTCCTGGTACTGGTTCGGCGGGATCTTCGCGAGGCGCGGGTACGCGTACCAGCGCAGCAGCGGCGCGAGGGCCGCGCAGAACACGGCCAGGGCCAGCAGGACAAGGCTCGCTCTGCGTCGCACGGCCGGGCGCTCCTCTACTTTCCGGGCGCGGGGGGCGCGGTGGTGAGCAGGGGCTTGGGTGAGGTCTCGCCTTCGGGCACCCCGAACGCCGTGATGGCGAACACGAGGGCCACCGCGGCCGCGAGGCCGATGACGGCGGCGACGAATGCGCGCATGCCGGTGCTCCGAAATCTGATGAGGCGTCAGAGATGGGGCACCGTAGCAACGGGAGGGCGAGATGAGAACCGTCTCGCGCCGACCGGGAGGGCACGGTCCCGGCGAGGTCCGAGGACGACGGCCTACGCGGTGTCGGCGCGGGCGACCGCGGGGCCGAGGCCGGGCGGGATGTGCGCGGCGACGAGGGCGACCGCTTCCCCTGCGGTGTCGGCCCAGCCGATCACGTCGGCGCTGCGGGGGCTGCGGACGCGCGCGGCAGCCAGGTCGGGAAGGGCCGGCCGACGCATGAGGGGTGCCTCGCCCGCCGGGCGTCGTCATCGGGGGTCATCACAGCAGTGTGGCGGCGGGCGCAGCCTCTACGGAGTGCGCGTCGCCGTCGGGCTCGGCGCGGGGGTGGAGCCGGGCTTCGCTGAGGCCGTGGGGGCGGGCGTGGGAGTGGGCCGGGCACCGGTGGTCGGGCTCGGGGAGGGCTTCGGGGTCGCACTGCCCGTCGGAGTGGGGGTCGGCGTGGGCGTCGGGGTCGGCGTGGGAGTGGGTGTCGGCTTTGGGTCCCGCGTAGGCGTCGGCGTCGGCGTGGGAGTGGGCGTGGGCGTCGGGTCCGGCGTCGGCGTCGGCGTCGGCGTCGGCGTCGGGTCCGGCGTGGGCGTAGGCGTCGGGTCCGGCGTAGGCGTCGGGGTGGGGGACGGCTGCGGTGTGGGGGTCGGGGATGGAGTCGGCGTAGGTGTGGGCGCGGGCCTCGGGTTCGGCTTCGCCGGCGGGGCGGGCGCCGTGCCGCCCGTGTCCGGGACTTCGTGGGTGCCCTTGAGGTAGTACGCGAACCAGGAGCGCACCGTCCGCAGGTACTCCGTAGACCGGTTGTAGGACAGCACGGCCCGGTCCAGGTCCGCGTCGACGCGCAGGTCCCGGGCGCCCGCGCACAGATACCGGGCGGCCGCGAGGGCCGCGTCGTGCACGTTGTTCGGGTTGCGCCGGCCGTCGCCGTCCGCGTCCTGGCCCCACGCCGCCCACGTGGAGGGGATGAACTGCATCGGCCCGACCGCCCGGTCGTACCGCGCGTCCCCGTCGTACGCCCCGCCGTCGGTGTCCGCGATGTTCGCGAAGCCGTTGCCGTCGAGTACCGGTCCCAGGATCGGCCGCAACGTGGTCCCGGCCGCGTCCACCTGCCCGCCGCGCGCCTGCCCGGACTCCACCTTGCCGATGGCCGCGAGGAGTTGCCAGCGCAGACCGCAGCCGGGATCGCTCCGCCCCACCGTCTTCTCCGCCCGCTGGTACGCCGCGAGCACGCTCGCCGGTATCCCCTGCGCGGCACCGCCCACGGCGACCGCCACCGCCGGCTGCGGCGCCGCCCCTTCCTGCGGACGGGCCTCCGACGGCCCGTCCGGCAGCACCACGGCCGGCGGCTCCGGGCTGACCAGCGGCGGGAGTTCGGTGAAGTACGACGAGTCGCCGCCGCTCGGGTCCGCCGGAAGGGGCCGCGCACCGCTCGCGCCCGACGCCGACACCGGGTCCGGGCCGACGGGCGACGGGCCGCGGGAGCCGGTCAGCGCCGCGGCCGTCAGCGCGCAGACCAGTGCGGCGCTCGCGCCCCTGTACAGCCCGTAGCGCCTGCGCCCGCCTGATATGGACGACATGAGCCGGACCCCTCCCCCTCGACGTCCGCGTGACCCTATGTCAACTCCCGTGACAGAGCACGGACAGCGCGCGGGAATTCACCACATCCCCACGTCCATGTAGAGGTCACGCATACTGTCGGGACCCTTCGGCCGCATTGGCCCGAAGTAAAGGAACGCGCACGGACCGCGCACGGACCGTCCAGGAGAGGTGCCATGCCCTTCACTCTCAGCCATGCGGCCGCCGTGCTGCCGGCCCTCCGCCGGACGGGACGTGCACGGGGTCCCCTCGTCGCCTCGGCGCTCGTCCTCGGCTCCTTCTCGCCCGACACCTTCTACTTCACGGACGCGATCGTCGAAGGCGTCATGGCGTACGGAGCCTTCACGCACTCGCTGCCCGGCGTACTCACCCTGGACGCGCTGCTCACCGCCGTACTCGTGGCCTGCTGGCTGCTGCTGCGCGAACCGCTGGTCGCCCTCCTGCCGCGCGGCCGGCAAGGCGCGGTGCACGCCTTCGTGCGGGGTGAGGCGTGGCGTGTGCGCCGCCGACTGCCCGCGCTGGCCGCCTGGTTCTACGTCTCGGCGGTCATCGGTTCGCTCACGCACGTGGTGTGGGACAGCTTCACGCACATGGACCGCTGGGGGACGAACGCGATGCCGTGGCTCGGCGAGCCCGTCGCCTTCGGTTTCCCGCCCTACACCTTCCTGCAGTACGGCACTTCGGCGGTCGCGGCCTGTGCGCTGCTCTGGTTCACGGCGACGGCGCTGCGCCGGCTGCCCGCGTCCCCGGCCCCCGCGGCCGTGCCGGTGCTCAGCCGTGCCGAGTACTGGGGCTGGCCGGCGCTGATCGCGGTGTGCGTGGCGGCCGGGGTCACCGTGCGCGTGATCCGCTTCTTCACCTTCTTCGACCGGATCCGTACACCCCTCGACATCATCCCGACCATCTGCTTCGGTGCGGGCGGAGGACTGGCCGTCGGCCTGCTGCTCTACGGGCTGCTGGTCCGGCTGCGCCACCGCCGCGACGGCCGCGGCCGCGACGGGCACCGGGCGGCGGACGCGCAGAAAAACACGGACAGGGACGAGGAAACGCGGACGCCCCTGCCCACCGCCTGAGCGGGCGGTCGGCAGGGGCGCCGGGCGTGCCTCACGCCGGTCAGTGCGCGGCGGACTCCCAGTCCGCGCCGACGCCGACCGACACGTCCAGCGGGGCGCGGAGCTCGACGGCGGCGCCCATCTCGCGGCGCACCAGCTCTTCCACCCGCTCGCGCTCGCCGGGGGCGATCTCCAGCACGATCTCGTCGTGGACCTGGAGCAGCATCCGCGACCGCAGGCCCGCCTCGGCGATCGCCTTGTCCACGCGCAGCATCGCCACCTTGACGATGTCGGCGGCGGTCCCCTGGATCGGGGCGTTGAGCGCCATCCGCTCGGCGGCCTCGCGGCGCTGGCGGTTGTCGCTGTTGAGGTCGGGCAGGTACCGGCGGCGGCCGAAGACCGTCGCCGTGTATCCGGTGGCGCGTGCCTCGTCCACGACGCGCTGGAGGTAGTCGCGCACCCCGCCGAACCGCTCGAAGAAGGTCTCCATCAGGCCGCGCGCCTCGGCGGGCTCGATGCCCAGCTGCTGGGACAGGCCGAAGGCGGACAGACCGTACGCCAGACCGTAGGACATCGCCTTGATCTTGCGGCGCATCTCGGCGTCGACCTGGTCGCGCTCCACACCGAACACCTGGGAGGCGACGGTGGTGTGCAGGTCCTCACCGGTGGCGAACGCCTCGATCAGGCCCTCGTCCTCGGAGAGGTGGGCCATCACCCGCAGCTCGATCTGGCTGTAGTCGGCCGTCATCAGGGACTCGAAGCCCTCGCCGACGACGAAGCCGCGGCGGATGGCACGCCCCTCGTCGGTGCGCACCGGCACGTTCTGCAGGTTCGGGTCGGTGGAGGACAGGCGGCCGGTCGCCGCGACGGTCTGGCTGAAGCTGGTGTGCACCCGGCCGTCGGCGGCGATGGTCTTGACCAGGCCCTCGACGGTGACGCGCAGCTTGGCCTGCTCCCGGTGACGGAGCATGATCACCGGCAGTTCGTGGTCGGTCTGCGTGGCCAGCCAGGCCAGCGCGTCGGCGTCCGTGGTGTAGCCGGTCTTGGTCTTCTTCGTCTTCGGCAGGTCCAGCTCGCCGAAGAAGACCTCCTGCAGCTGCTTGGGCGAGCCCAGGTTGAACTCGTGGCCGACCGCCGCGTGCGCCTCCTTGACCGCCTGCTGCACCGCTCCCGCGAACTGCTGCTCCATGGCCTCCAGGTGGTCGCGGTCGGCGGCGATGCCGGCGCGCTCCATCCGGGCGAGCAGCTCGGAGGTGGGCAGCTCCATGTCGTGCAGCAGCTCCGCGGCGCCCACCTCGGCGAGCTTGCCGGTGAAGGCGTCGCCCAGGTCGAGGACGGCGCGGGCCTGCGCCATCAGCGCCTCGGCCTCGGCAGTCTCGTCGGCGCCGAAGGCCAGCTGCCCGTCGGCCGCAGCGGGGGCCAGCTCACGGTGCAGATACTCCGTGGACAGGGCGTCCAGGGCGAAGGAGCGCCGGCCCGGCTTGACCAGGTAGGCGGCGAGCGCGGTGTCCATGGTGATGCCGGCCAGGCTCCAGCCGTGCTCGGGGAAGACCCGCATCAGACCCTTGGCGTTGTGCACGACCTTGGGCCGGGCCGCATCCGCCGCCCAGGCCGCGAAGGCCCGCTCGTCCGCCTCGTCGAGCTCGGCCGGCGTGAACCAGGCCGCGGCTCCACCGGCGGCGGCCAGCGCGACCTCGCTGACATTGCCCTGGCCCAGCGCCCAGCTGTCGACGGTGGACACGCCCAGCGGCCCGCCGCCGTGGCTCTCCAGCCACGGCGCCAGCTCGCCCGTACCCAGCACGCAGCCGTCGAGCTCCACACCGGGCGCGGGCGCCGGGGCGGCGTCCTGCTCGGCGGCACCCGGGTCCACGGCCAGCAGCCGCTCGCGCAGCGAGGGGTTGCGGATCTCCAGCACGTCCAGCACACCGGTCACCGCGGACCGGTCGTACGGCAGGCGGCCCAGGTCGGCGGGGGTCCTGGACAGCTCCACGTCCTTGACCATCTCGGTCAGGACCCGGTTGAGCTTGACGGCCTCCAGGTGGTCCCGGAAGTTCTGCCCGGCCTTGCCCTTGACCTCCTCGGCACGCTCCACGAGCTCCGCGAACGACCCGAACTGGGTGATCCACTTGGCCGCGGTCTTCTCGCCGACGCCCGGGATGCCGGGGAGGTTGTCAGACGGGTCGCCGCGCAGCGCCGCGAAGTCCGGATACTGCTGCGGGGTGAGCCCGTACTTCTCCTCGACCTTCTCCGGCGTGAAGCGCGTCAGCTCCGAGACGCCCTTGGTCGGGTAGAGCACAGTGGTGTGCTCGGACACGAGCTGGAAGGAGTCCCGGTCGCCGGTGACGATCAGGACCTCGAACCCGAGGGCCTCCGCCTGCGTCGCCAGCGTCGCGATCACGTCGTCGGCCTCGAAGCCGTCGACCGCGAACCGCGGCACCTTCATCGCGTCCAGGAGCTCGCCGATCAGCTCGACCTGCCCCTTGAACTCGTCGGGCGTCTTGGAACGGTTCGCCTTGTACTCGGGGAACTCCGTCGAACGCCACGTCTTGCGGGACACGTCGAACGCCACCGCGAAATGCGTGGGCGCCTCGTCACGCAGCGTGTTCGCCAGCATCGACGCGAAGCCGTAGATGGCGTTGGTCGGCTGCCCCGTCGCGGTCGTGAAGTTCTCCGCGGGCAGCGCGAAGAACGCCCGGTACGCCAGGGAGTGCCCGTCCATGAGCATCAGGCGGGGGCGGTCCGCTGCGGTCGTCTGGTCCGTCTTCTTCGATGCTGAATCTGCCACGTCCCCGATCCTAGGCGCCCCCACCGACAATCCCGGCCCGTCTCCTCCCCGGGCGCATCCGCCCCGGCGGACGCCCCCGGCGCACCGGCCCGGGCGCCGCGAACACCGGACCGCCCTCCCCCGAGACCCGTGGACCGTGCAAGGATCGAATGACGCGGCCACCCGTGCTGCGCACGTACGTACGCTCGAAGGGGAGCGCGATGGCGACCAAGCCGCCCACAGGCGATCCGGTACAGGACGCACCGCAGGTCACACCGCCCAAGCACGCCGCCGCAGGCCTGCCCGCGATCGGCCACACCCTGCGGATCGCGCAACAGCAGATGGGCCTGGCCCGCACCGCCCGCACCCTCCTGAAAGTCAACCAGAAGGACGGCTTCGACTGCCCCGGCTGCGCCTGGCCCGAGGGCGACAAACGGCACACCGCCGAATTCTGCGAGAACGGCGCCAAGGCCGTCGCGGAGGAGGCCACCCTGCGCCGGGTCACCCCCGCGTTCTTCGCCGCGCACCCGGTGGCCGACCTCGCCACCCGCTCCGGCTACTGGCTGGGCCAGCAGGGCCGCCTCACCGAGCCCGTGTACCTCCCCGAGGGCGGCGACCGCTACGAGGCGATCAGCTGGGAGCGCGCCTTCGCCGTCATCGCCGAGGAGCTGACCGCGCTCGACTCCCCCGACGAGGCCCTCTTCTACACCTCGGGCCGCACCAGCAACGAGGCCGCGTTCCTCTTCCAGCTCTTCGCCCGCGAGTTCGGCACCAACAACCTGCCCGACTGCTCCAACATGTGCCACGAGTCCTCGGGCTCCGCACTGACCGAGACCATCGGGATCGGCAAGGGCAGCGTCTCCCTCGAAGACCTCCACCAAGCCGACCTGATCATCGTCGCCGGGCAGAACCCGGGCACCAACCACCCGCGCATGCTCTCCGCCCTGGAACAGGCCAAGACCGCCGGCGCGAAGATCATCTCGGTGAACCCGCTGCCCGAAGCCGGCATGGAGCGGTTCAAGAACCCGCAGACCCCCCTCGGCATGCTCAGGGGCACCGCCCTGAACGACCTCTTCCTGCAGATCCGCATCGGCGGCGACCAGGCCCTCTTCCGCCTCCTCAACAAGCTCGTCATCGAGACCGAGGGCGCCACCAACGAGGCCTTCATCCGCGAGCACACCCACGGCTACGAGGACCTCGCCGCCGCCGTGAAGGAAGCCGACTGGGACGAGACCCTCACCGCGACCGGCCTGACCCGGCCCGAGATCGAGCGCGCACTGGCCATGATCCTGGCCTCCCGGCGCACCATCATCTGCTGGGCCATGGGCCTCACCCAGCACAAGCACGCCGTCGCCACCATCCGCGAGGTCGTCAACCTCCTCCTGCTGCGCGGCGACATCGGACGCCCCGGCGCCGGCGTCTGCCCCGTCCGCGGCCACTCCAACGTCCAGGGCGACCGCACCATGGGCATCTTCGAACGCCCCGCGCCCGCCTTCCTCGACGCCCTCGACAAGGAATTCGGCATCACCTCGCCCCGCGGCCACGGCTACGACGTGGTCCGCTCCATCCAGGCGATGCGCGACGGCCGCGCCAAGGTCCTCTTCGCCATGGGCGGCAACTTCGTCGCCGCCACCCCCGACACCGACGTCACCGAGGCCGCGATCCGCCGCACCGCCCTGACCGTGCACGTCTCCACCAAGCTCAACCGCTCCCACGCGGTCACCGGCCGGCGCGCCCTGATCCTGCCCACCCTCGGCCGTACCGACAAGGACGTCCAGGCCTCGGGCCGCCAGTTCGTCACCGTCGAGGACTCCATGGGCATGGTCCACGCCTCCCGCGGCAACCTCGCCCCCGCCTCCCCGCACCTGCTCTCCGAACCCGCGATCGTGGCCCGCATGGCCCGCGCCGTCCTCGGCACCGCCTCCCGCACCCCCTGGGAGCAGTTCGAGCGCGACTACGCCGCCATCCGCGACCGGATCTCCCGCGTGATCCCCGGCTTCGAGGACTTCAACGCCCGCGCCGCCCGCCCCGAGGGCTTCCGCCTCCCCCACGCCCCGCGCGACGAACGCCGCTTCCCCACCCGGACCGGCAAAGCCAACTTCACCGCGGCCCCCGTCGAATACCCGCGGGTCCCACAGGGCCGGCTGCTCCTGCAGACCCTGCGCAGCCACGACCAGTACAACACCACCATCTACGGCCTCGACGACCGCTACCGCGGCATCACCGCCGGCCGCCGCGTCGTCATGGTCAACCCCGCCGATGCCGCCGAACTCGGCCTGGCCGACGGCTCCTACACCGACCTGGTCAGCGAGTGGAAGGACGGCGTGGAGCGGCGCGCACCGGGATTCCGCGTCGTGCACTACCCCACCGCACGCGGCTGCGCCGCCGCCTACTACCCCGAGACGAACGTGCTGGTACCGCTCGACTCCACCGCGGACACCAGCAATACCCCGGCCAGCAAGTCCGTCGTCGTGCGCTTCGAACCGGCCTGATAGAACGACCTCAGGAATTGATGGTTAACGAGCGTTGACGAACGGAGCCTGACGATGGGCGAGCAGCACGCAGTGAAGTTCCCGCAGGAGGTCCTCGACGAGTACACGGCCCTGGGCATCGACCTGCCCGCGCTGTTCTCGGCCGGCGACCTCGGCGCGCGCATGGACATCCGCATCCTGGAAGCCTCCGCCGACCGCGTCGTGGCAACCATGCCCGTCAAGGGCAACACCCAGCCCTACGGACTGCTCCACGGCGGCGCCTCCGCCGTACTGGCCGAAACCCTCGGCTCGATCGGCGCCATGATGCACGGCGGCATCAACAAGATCGCCGTCGGCGTGGACCTGAACTGCACCCACCACCGGGGCGCCCGCAGCGGCATCGTCACGGGCGTCGCCACCCCGGTCCACCGCGGCCGCTCGACCACCACCTTCG
The DNA here is from genome assembly GCF_042726555.1 of Streptomyces sp. NPDC060232. Lineage (NCBI taxonomy): Bacteria > Bacillati > Actinomycetota > Actinomycetes > Kitasatosporales > Streptomycetaceae > Streptomyces > Streptomyces sp. NPDC060232. The sequence continues at coordinate 180,411 of NZ_JBHXAG010000010.1, forward strand.
AGATCGTCATCACCGACGAGCAGGACAAGCGGATCTGCACCGCCCGCCTGACCTGCCTGCTGCGCGACGTCGACCAGGTCCCCGGGGCCGCGGAGGCCCACGCGGGGTCCTGACCCGGCCGCGAGCCTCGGCGGCCCTGCCTCAGGGCGCCTCCCGGGCCCGGACCCCGACCCTCACGGGCGGTGGATCCGGGCCTGCGCCGTCCCGGCGCTCCCCCGGCACGCCGCCCCGCGACTCCTGACCACCCCGCCACCCGGCCGCCCCGGCCGCCCCCGCCACCCCGGTCGCCCCGGCAACCGCCCGGAATCCGCCAGTCCGCCGGCTTCGGTGCGACATCTGTTGTCTCGCAGGTGACCACCGCCTACCGTCCCCCCATGGGGACCATGCCACGCACGGCCCGGTACGCCGCCCACACCCTCCTCGCGGCACTCGCCCTGACCGGATGCTCATCCTCCGCACCACCCCCCGCGGCGGGCTCCGCGAGCGCCTCCGCCCCCACTCCCGCCTCGCCCGTGCAGGTGTGCACGAGCCTGGTGTCCTACTGGGCGAAGGAGACCCTCCTGGGCACACAGCGGTCCGGCCTCGACTGGGAGCAGAAGGGGCTTTCCAACGACCAGTACGCGATCCACGAGGACGCAGTGGCCGCGGGACGCACCGAAGAGCGAACTGCCGGACGCGACAAGGCACTTGAGCTGATCGACCGCTTCGTCGCACAGCGCTGCGCCGAGCAGGGCGGCGCGACCCGCAGTTCGGAGAACTGGCGTCCGCCGATGTGACCGGCGTCACCGCATTCCGAGCATACTGTCCGCCTTCCGGTCAGGTACCCCCGCGGAGCCGAACCGCAGGTGAGAGGCCATGCCGCCACCCGGACAAGATCATTCATAGCCCCGCCACATCGCCGCGATCATTACTCTGAGTAATGCACAGGATGGTCGGAATCCGTCTTTTCCCTTGAGAATGGCCACCCGGCGGATTCTTTCGGGCACACGCAGCCACATTCGGCCGAATTTGATCTAAGACAGGTGCATGGAGCCCTCAAGCCCCTTAGGGAAGCAGGTATTTCTCACGATGCGGACAATCCAAGGGGCACCCAAATGTCCGTATTGTTCAAACTCTCACCACGCATTCTTGGCCTTGGCATAACAAGAGCGTCACATCCTCCTTTGCCGCCTCCCGGTGCTCGCCACCTCGGCCCTAGAGTCACGGCCAGTCACCGCGCCGTAGGGCGCGAATCAGCACGGCCGTGGACCTCTCCAGTGCGGCCCGGCGACCCAACGGCACCTCGACAGAGGGCTGCGCCAGGGAAAGGAAGAATCGTGCGACACCGTTCTTTGCTCATCCTCACCACCGTGATCACCACGGGAGCACTGACCCTCACCGCTTGCGGATCGCGCGACGGAGGCTCCAAGGACAACAGCGGCGGCAAGAAGACCGTCGTCGTCATCGGCGTCGACGCCCCGCTCACCGGCTCCCTCTCCGCTCTCGGTCAGGGCATCAAGAACTCCGTGGACCTCGCGGCCAAGACGGCCAACAAGAACAACGAGGTCCCGGGCATCGAGTTCAAGGTCGAGGCCCTCGACGACCAGGCCGTCCCGGCCTCCGGCCAGGCCAACGCCACCAAGCTCGTCGGCAACAAGGACGTCCTCGGCGTCGTCGGCCCGCTGAACTCGGGCGTCGCCCAGCAGATGCAGGGTGTCCTCGCCTCCGCCAAGCTGGCGCAGGTCTCCCCCGCCAACACCAACCCCGCGCTCAGCCAGGGCGACAACTGGGGCAAGGGCGAGTTCAAGCGCCCCTTCAACACCTACTTCCGCACCGCCGCCACCGACGTGGTCCAGGGCAAGTTCGCCGCCCAGTACCTCTTCAAGGACGCCGGCAAGAAGAAGGTCTTCGTCGTCGACGACAAGCAGACCTACGGCGCCGGCCTCGCCGCCATCTTCTCCGACGAGTTCAAGAAGCTCGGCGGCGAGATCGTCGGCACCGACCACGTCACCGTGAAGGAGACCGACTTCTCCTCCACCGCCGACAAGGTCAAGTCCTCCGGCGCCGACTCCGTCTACTTCGGCGGCCAGTACCCCGAGGGCGGCCTGCTCGCCGACCAGATCAAGAAGACCGGCGCCAACGTCCCGCTCATGGGCGGCGACGGCATCCAGGACCCCGCCTTCATCAGCGCCTCCGGTGAGGCCAACGAGGGCGACCTCTCCACCTCCATCGGCTACCCGGTCGAGAAGCTGGACACCGCCAAGAAGTTCATCGAGGACTACAAGACCGAGGGCTACAAGGACCCGTACGCCGCCTACGGCGGCTACTCCTACGACGCCGGCTGGGCCGTCATCCAGGCCGTCAAGGCCGTCGTCGCCGCCAACAGCGGCAAGCTCCCCGACGACGCCCGCGCCAAGGTCGTCGAGGCCCTCGGCAAGGTCACCTTCGAAGGCGTGACCGGCAAGGTCGCCTTCGACGAGTACGGCGACACCACCAACAAGCAGCTCACCGTCTACAAGGTCGAGGGCGGCAAGTGGGTCGACGTCAAGAGCGACACCTTCAACCAGTAAGCGGTAGCACCCAGCAGCACCCGTAACACCTGAACCAACGCCGCGCGAGGGCGCAAACAGCGCCCTCGCGCGGAGTCTTATCCGACACGCTCATCGGAGGCCCTGCGGTGCACGAACTGCCGCAACAGCTGGCCAACGGCCTGGCCCTCGGTGCTCTCTATGGCCTCATCGCCATCGGGTACACCATGGTCTACGGCATCGTCCAGCTCATCAACTTCGCCCACGGCGAGATCTTCATGATCGGCGGCTTCGGCGCGCTCTCCGCCTACGCCATCCTCCCGACCGGCACCAGCCTGCTGATCGCGATCCCAGTCATGATCATCGGAGGTGCGATAACCTCCGTCGCCGTAGCCTGCGCAGCCGAACGCTTCGCCTACCGCCCCCTGCGCAGCGCCCCCAGGCTCGCACCCCTCATCACCGCAATCGGCCTCTCGATCGCGCTCCAGCAGCTCGTCTGGCAGTTCTACCCGGACGCCAAGAAGGCCGTCAGCTTCCCGGAGTTCACGGGCCCGGCCTTCAAGATCACCGACAGCCTCGCGATCCAGCGTGCGGACCTCTTCGTCCTCATCCTCGCCCCGCTCTGCATGCTCGCCCTCGGCGTCTTCGTCCAGAAGAGCCGCAGCGGCCGCGCCATGCAGGCCACCGCGCAGGACCCCGACACCGCCAAGCTGATGGGCATCAACACCGACCGCATCATCGTCATGGCCTTCGCCATCGGTGCCGCGTTCGCCGCCGTCGCCGCCGTCGCCTACGGCGTCGACAAGGGCCAGATCAACTTCGAGATGGGCTTCATCCTCGGCCTCAAGGCCTTCACCGCAGCCGTCCTCGGCGGCATCGGCAACATCTACGGAGCCATGGTCGGCGGCGTCGTCCTCGGCCTCGCCGAAGCCCTCTCGATCGCCTACATCGAAGAGATCCCCGGCATGCAGCAGCTCGGCGGCGGAGCCTGGTCCAACGTCTGGGCCTTCGTCCTCCTCATCGTCGTCCTCCTCGTGCGGCCCCAAGGCCTGCTCGGCCAGCGCGTCACGGATCGGGCGTGAGACCATGACCACCAACACCACCCCGCAGACGCAGACACAGACCGCGAAGACGGCACCCGCACCCGCCGCGCTCCTCTACGCGATCATCGGTGGCAGCCTCCTCACCATCGTCAGCGCCTTCCTCGCCTGGACGTGGACCGCCGACTTCCCCGGCGACCTCACCTTCTACGGCAGCCCCGCCGACCTCCAGTACGTCACCCTGGCCGGCGCCGCCCTCACCCTCGTCCACGCGCTCGCCGCGCTCGGCGTCAAGGGCTTCGGCTGGCTCACCCCCGCCGGCTCCCGCAAGGCCATCTGGTTCCTGGCCCTCGGCAACGCGGCCGCCACCTGGTTCACGGTCATCGCCATCACCGTCGTCCTCGGCGGCGTGGTCAACCTCGAACCCGGCGCCTACGTCGCCCTCGTCGGCTCCCTCGTCCCGGCCCTCGCCGCGTACAAGCTCCCCGACGACACCCGCAAGGCCACCCCGGCCAAGAGCAAGCTGCCCTCCTGGGCCGAGATCCTCATCATCACCGGCGTCTTCGCCCTCGGCCTCCTCGTCATCACCTTCGGCATCGACACCGATGACAAGGAACCGCAGCTCTTCGTCGCCTACCTGATCACCGTCGGCCTCGCGGCCCTCGCCCTGAACAAGTCGGGCCTCCTCGCCCGCTTCTCGGTCCTCACCGCGAACAACCGCCAGGTCACCCTCCTCGGCACCGCGGCCGCCGCGATCGCCTTCCCCTTCATCCAGCAGAGCGGCGACACCTACACGCTGATCGCGGTCAACATCCTGATCTTCGCGACCGTCGCCCTCGGCCTCAACATCGTCGTCGGCCTCGCCGGCCTCCTCGACCTCGGCTACGTCGCCTTCCTCGGCGTCGGCGCCTACGCCGCCGCCCTGGTCTCCGGCAGCACCGCCTCCGCCTTCGGCATCCACCTCCCCTTCTGGGCAGCGGTCATCGTCGGCGCCATCGTCTCGCTCGTCTTCGGCGTGGTCATCGGAGCACCGACCCTCCGCCTGCGCGGCGACTACCTCGCCATCGTCACCCTCGGCTTCGGAGAAATCTTCCGCATCGCCATGGGCAACCTCGACGGCACCTCCGGCCCGGACATCACCAACGGCCCCAACGGCATCCCGAACGTCCCCCACCTCGAAATCCTCGGGTGGAACTTCGGCGAATCCCACATCGTCGCCGGCATCGAACTCGGCGCCTACGCCAACTACTATTTCCTGATGCTGCTGGTGATGGCCCTGGTCGTCCTGGTCTTCGCCCGCGCCGGCAACAGCCGCATCGGCCGCGCCTGGGTCGCCATCCGCGAGGACGAGACCGCCGCCGAAGCCATGGGCATCAACGGCTTCAAGGTCAAGCTCATCGCCTTCGCCCTCGGCGCCACCCTCGCCGGCCTCGCCGGCACCGTCCAGGCACACGTCAACACCACGGTCGTCCCCGAGAACTACGTCTTCGCCGGGCCCGTCCCGCCGAACTCCGCGTTCCTCCTCGCCGCCGTCATCCTCGGCGGCATGGGCACCATCCGCGGCCCCATCCTCGGCGCCGCACTCCTCTTCCTGATCCCGGCGAAGCTGGCCTTCCTCCAGGACTACCAGCTCCTCGCATTCGGCATCGCCCTCATCCTGCTCATGCGCTTCCGCCCCGAAGGCCTCATCGCCAACAAGCGCGCGCAGCTCGAGTTCCACGACGACACCGCTGACCAGGCCCCCAAGGACCTGGCCACCGCCAAGGCGGGGGCGTGAACGACATGACGACCACCACGGACACCACCACCACCACGAAGACCACGGTCCTCGAAGCCAAGGGCGTCACCATGCGCTTCGGCGGCCTCACCGCCGTCAAGGGCGTCGACCTCCAGGTCAACGCAGGCGAGATCGTCGGACTCATCGGCCCCAACGGCGCCGGCAAGACCACCTTCTTCAACTGCCTCACCGGGCTGTACGTCCCCACCGAGGGCTCCGTCAGCTACAAGGGCAAGGTCCTCCCGCCCAAGCCCCACCGGGTCACCGAGGCCGGCATCGCCCGCACCTTCCAGAACATCCGGCTCTTCCACAACATGACCGTGCTGGAGAACGTCCTCGTCGGACGCCACACCCGCACGAAGGAAGGCCTCTGGTCCGCCCTGCTGCGCGGCCCCGGCTTCAAGAAGGCCGAAGCCGCCAGCGAGGCACGCGCCATGGAACTCCTGGAGTTCATCGGCCTGGAACACAAGGCCGACCACCTCGCGAAGAACCTCCCCTACGGCGAGCAGCGCAAGCTGGAGATCGCCCGCGCCCTCGCCAGCGACCCCGGCCTCATCCTCCTGGACGAGCCCACCGCCGGCATGAACCCCCAGGAGACCCGCGCCGCCGAAGAACTCATCTTCGCGATCCGGGACATGGGCATCGCCGTACTCGTCATCGAGCACGACATGCGCTTCATCTTCAACCTCTGCGACCGCGTCGCCTGCCTCGTCCAGGGCGAGAAGCTCATCGAAGGCACCGCCTCCGAAGTCCAGGGCGACGAGCGCGTCATCGCCGCCTACCTCGGCACCCCCTTCGAGGGCGAGCCCGGAGCAGCCGAGATCGCCGAGGTCGAGGCGGCGGAAGCCCACGCCGAGGCGGAGGCCACGGCCGAAGCAGACGCCGAGCCCGAGGCCACGGCCGACGCCGAGACCGAGGCCGACGCCGAGACCGAGACGGAAGCCGCAGCCGACGACGAGGCCCCCGAGGCCGACTCGGACAGCGCTGCCGACGCCGACGGCGACGCGGACGCGGACAGCACCACCCGCACCACCAGCACGGAAGGAGAGGCCAAGTGACCGCACTGCTCAAGGTCGAGGACCTCAAGGTCGCCTACGGCAAGATCGAAGCCGTCAAGGGAATCTCCTTCGAGGTCAACGAAGGCGAAATCGTCTGCCTCGTCGGCACCAACGGCGCCGGCAAGACGACCACCCTGCGCACCCTCTCCGGGCTCCTGAAGCCCACCGCGGGCAGCATCACCTTCGACGGCCAGCCCCTCGTCGGCGTCCCCGCCCACAAGATCGTCGCCCTGAAACTGGCGCACTCCCCCGAGGGCCGCCACATCTTCCCGCGGCTGACGATCGAGGAGAACCTCCAGCTCGGCGCCTTCCTCCGCAGCGACAAGGACGGCATCGAGAAGGACATCCAGCGCGCCTACGACCTCTTCCCCATCCTGGGCGAGCGTCGCAAGCAGGCCGCCGGCACCCTCTCGGGCGGTGAGCAGCAGATGCTCGCCATGGGCCGCGCGCTCATGTGCCAGCCGAAGCTCCTCATGCTGGACGAGCCCTCCATGGGTCTGTCCCCGCTGATGATGCAGAAGATCATGTCGACCATCTCCGAGCTCAAGGCCTCGGGCATGACGATCCTGCTCGTCGAGCAGAACGCCCAGGCGGCGCTCTCCCTCGCCGACCAGGCGCACGTCATGGAGATCGGCAAGATCGTCCTCTCCGGCACCGGCCAGGACCTCCTCCACAACGAGGACGTCCGCAAGGCCTACCTCGGCGAGGACTGACAGAACGTGTGAGGCCCGCCTCCCTCGGGGGAGGCGGGCCTCACACATGTTCCGGGGACCCCGGGACGGGACGGGAACTACTTCCCGCTCTCCTTCTTCTTCGCCTCGGCGTCCTCGATGACCACCTCGGCGACCTGCTGCATCGACATCCGGCGGTCCATCGAGGACTTCTGGATCCAGCGGAAGGCCGCGGGCTCCGTGAGCCCGTACTGCGTCTGCAGGATGCTCTTCGCCCGGTCGACCAGCTTGCGGGTCTCCAGCCGCTGCGAGAGGTCCGCGACCTCCTGCTCCAGCGCGCGCAGCTCGGCGAACCGGGACACGGCCATCTCGATGGCCGGCACCACGTCGCTCTTGCTGAACGGCTTCACGAGGTACGCCATGGCCCCGGCGTCCCGGGCCCGCTCGACGAGGTCGCGCTGCGAGAACGCCGTCAGCATCAGGACGGGCGCGATCGACTCCTGCGCGATCTTCTCAGCGGCGGAGATCCCGTCCAGGACGGGCATCTTCACATCGAGGATGACCAGGTCGGGCCGGTGCTCGCGGGCGAGCTCGACGGCCGTCTGCCCGTCGCCGGCCTCGCCGACGACGGAGTAGCCCTCTTCTTCGAGCATCTCCTTGAGGTCGAGACGGATGAGCGCCTCGTCCTCGGCGATGACGACGCGGGTCGTCAGCGGCGGAACGTGCGACTGGTCGGCGTCGGGCGTGGGCGTCGACTCGTGCTCGGCGGTCACGGGGGCTCCTCTTTGCGGGGCTCTGCTGCTTGGATGAGCCTACCTAGCTGCAGCGCGCGATGGTCACCCGGTACACTCCGACCAGCGACCTAGCCGGGTTGGCGGAATGGCAGACGCTGATGTCTCAAACACATCTGTCCGAAAGGACGTGCGGGTTCGAATCCCGCACCCGGTACATGTCCGAAAAGCGGACGTTCACCTTCGCATGAACGTTCGCTTTTTGCTACTCACGGCCATACATGTGCACGCACAGTTGCCGCATGGAGTTCCACAGCCTCGAGTTGCGACAAACAGCCCTCTCCCTCCTGCGCGGCGGCGCGAGGAACGCCGACGTCTCGCGTCAGCTCGGCGTTCCCCTGGGCACCGTGGGCTACTGGAAGCACGTGGACAGGGCCAAGCGGGGCGAATGCCCCGGCGCCCATGATCCGGATTGCCCACGGTGCGACGGAAGCCAGCTGGACGAGCAGGCCTACTCGTACCTTCTGGGCCTCTACCTCGGCGACGGCCACATAAGCCACCACTCGGGCCACCGAGTACCCAACCTCATGATCACCTGTGGCGATGACTGGCCCGGCCTCATGGACTGCGCCGAACAGGCGATGCGACGCACCTTCCCGCACAACCAGGTCTGCCGCGTGCGCAGAATCGGCTGCCACAACATCAAGGTGTACTCGAAGCACCTGGAATGCCTGTTCCCGCAGCACGGTCCAGGGAAGAAGCACGAGCGGCGGATCGTCCTCGATGGGTGGCAGCAGGAGATCGTCGATGCCCACCCGTGGGAGTTCATCCGGGGGCTGATCCACTCCGACGGGTGTCGGATCACCAACTGGACCGTGCGCAACGGCAAGCGCTACGAGTACCCGCGGTACTTCTTCACCAACAAGTCCGACGACATCCGCAAGCTCTGCACCGACACGCTCACGAAGGTCGGGGTCCAGTGGACGGTCCTGGCCCGCGGCAGCGACCCGTTCAACGTGTCCATCGCCCGCAAGGCGTCCGTCGCTCTAATGGACGCCCACATCGGGCCGAAGTACTAGGGGCCGGGTTCCGGGTCGGTGGCGAGGCGGGCGTGGAGGTGTTCGTCGTGGTGGCGGCCGTCGCCGAAGAGGTGGGACTCGCGGAGGGTGCCTTCGGGGAGGTAGCCGCAGTGGTGGGCGACCTGGCAGGAGGCCCCGTTGCCGGTGGCGTGGGCGAGTTCGATGCGGCGGGCGCCGGCGGTGTGGAAGCCCCAGGTGGTGACGGCCCTGGTGGCGCGGGTGGCGAGGCCGCGGCCGCGCGCGTCCGGGAGGAGCCAGTATCCGATCATGGCGAGGCCGTCCGCCCGGTCGACCCAGCGGAGGTTGACGGTGCCGAGCAGGGCGCCGTCGGTCGCGGCCAGGGCGGCGAAGGCGGCTCCCGCGCCGCGGTCCCAGGCGTCGTCGCGGGCTTCGAGCCAGGCCTGGGCGGCCTTGTGGTCTGCCGCGGCGAGGGGGTTCCAGAGGGCGATCGTCGGGTCGGCCGCGGCGGCGACGAGGTCGTCCAGGCGCTCCGGTCCGGCGGGCTCGCGGCCCCACGGGTGGAGAGTCGCGTCGCCGAGGTCGAGCGTGGTGCGGACGAACGTCCGTATGGGGGTGCTCATGGCGCCCTTCCTACTCGGCCGCCGGTCCTGTCGCCAGCCCTTTTCCGAGGTCGGGGAGGTGGACCTCCCGTACGACGGCGGTGGCGGTCGCGGGGCGGCCTTCGTGCATGGTGATGCTTTGGCCGGGCCGGACGTGGTGCCAGTGGGTGGGGGTGAGGGGGACGAGGCGGGCGGTGGTGCGGTCGCCGGGCTCCAGCGAGGGGGTGTTTTCGAGCCAGAGGGCGGCGATGTTCACGGCGGGGTCGCCGGTGGGTGAGAGGTTGCCGATGTTCCATACGGGGCGTAGGACGCCATGTCCGGGGATCGGTGCCCTGCGTGGGCCGAGGGTGAGGTCGATCCGGATCATGCCGTTGCGGAGTTCGGCGGATCGCCAGTGGCACCAGGCCGCGCTGTGTGCGAGGTGGAGTTGTTCGGCGGCGTGGGCGAGTTGTTCCCAGAAGCGCTGGGATCGGGGTGGCGGGTTCCCGAGTTCTTCGAGGAGGGTGAGGGCGGTTTCCCACTCGTCGTGGGCGAGGTGGTCCCAGACGTCCCGCGCCGTGAGGTCGTTGTCGGTGGCCTTCTCCTCGGGAGTGAGGAGGGTGGCTGATTCGAGCAGCTCGATGACGTCCATGTGGTGAGGGTGCGCGCCGCGCCGGGCGGTGCGGTGGGCCCGGCGCGGTGGGGTGGGGTGGGGTGGGTCAGTGGACGGCGTCGCCGATGTGGTGGATGCGGACGAGGTTGGTGGAGCCGGTGACGCCGGGGGGTGAGCCGGCGGTGATGACGACGGTGTCGCCGGTGACGCAGCGGCCGATGCGCAGGAGTTCTTCTTCGACTTGGGCGACCATGGCGTCGGTGGAGTCGACGTGGGGGCCGAGGAAGGTTTCGACGCCCCAGGTGAGGGTGAGTTGGGAGCGGGTGGCGGGGTCGGGGGTGAAGGCGAGGAGGGGGATGGGTGAGCGGTAGCGGGAGAGGCGGCGGACGGTGTCGCCGCTCTGGGTGAAGGCGACGAGGAATTTGGCGTCGAGGAAGTCGCCCATTTCGGCGGCTGCGCGGGCGACGGCTCCGCCTTGGGTGCGGGGTTTGTTGCGTTCGGTGAGGGGTGGGAGGCCTTTGGCGAGGATGTCCTCTTCGGCGGCTTCGACGATGCGGGACATGGTGCGGACGGTTTCGGCGGGGTATTTGCCGACGCTGGTTTCGCCGGAGAGCATGACGGCGTCGGTGCCGTCGATGACGGCGTTGGCGACGTCGGAGGCTTCGGCGCGGGTGGGCCGGGAGTTGTCGATCATCGAGTCGAGCATCTGGGTGGCGACGATGACGGGTTTGGCGTTGCGCTTGGCGAGTTTGATGGCGCGCTTCTGGACGATGGGGACGTGTTCGAGGGGCATTTCGACGCCGAGGTCGCCGCGGGCGACCATGATGCCGTCGAAGGCGGCGACGATGTCGTCGATGTTGTCGACGGCTTGGGGTTTTTCGATTTTGGCGATGACGGGGAGGCGTCGGTCTTCTTCGTCCATGATGCGGTGGACGTCTTGGATGTCGTGGCCGCTGCGGACGAAGGAGAGGGCGATGACGTCGGCGCCGGTGCGCAGGGCCCAGCGGAGGTCTTCGATGTCCTTGTCGGAGAGGGCGGGGACGGAGACGGCTACGCCGGGGAGGTTGAGGCCTTTGTGGTCGGAGACCATGCCGCCTTCGATGACGCGGGTGTGGACGCGGGGGCCGTCGACCGCGGTGACTTCGAGGGTGACGCGGCCGTCGTCGACGAGGATGCGTTCGCCGGTGGTGACGTCGTCGGCGAGTCCTTTGTAGGTGGTGCCGCAGGTGTGGCGGTCGCCTGGGTGGTTTTCGACGGTGATGGTGAAGTCGTCGCCGCGTTCAAGGAGTACGGGTCCTTCGTGGAAGCGGCCGAGGCGGATCTTCGGGCCTTGAAGGTCGGCGAGGATGCCGACGCTGCGGCCGGTCTCGTCGGAGGCCTTGCGTACGCGTTGGTAGCGCTCCTCGTGTTCGGCGTAGGTGCCGTGGCTGAGGTTGAGGCGGGCGATGTCCATTCCGGCTTCGACCAGTGCTTTGATCTGGTCGTATGAGTCGGTGGCGGGGCCCAGGGTACATACGATTTTCGCTCGGCGCATGGGGCGAGCGTATTCCCCTACCAATGGGTAGGTAATCGCTTCCGGGTGTCCGCTCAACAACCTTTGAGTGAAGGGTTGTTGACACTTGTTGAATGTGCATGGGGGTGCTCCGATGAGCACCCCCGGGGCCCGTTGTGTGCGCGTCTCAGAGTTGGGGCGGGGTCATCGTGAAGCGGGCGTTCACCTGGGCGTAGACGGTCTGGCGCTGGGGTTCGAGGTCGAGGGGCGGGGGGCCGCCGGCGTCCTCGGCGGCGCTGAAGGCCATGGTGCGCATGCCGGCGCCGGGGGCTGCGGTGAAGGGGGTGGCGTTCTCGGCTCCGAGGTCGGCGAGTTCGACGAGGGCGGCGAGGCGGGCGCCGAGGGCTTCGGCGTATTCGCGGGCGCGCTGGACGGCTTCGAGTACGGCTTGGCGGCGGGCCTGGCCGTGGGCGGGTGAGGTGGGGCGCAGGGCCCACCAGGGGCCGTCGACCTGGGTGAGTTCGAGGTCGGCGAGGCGGGTGGTGAGTTCGCCGAGGGTGGTGAAGTCGCTGAGTTCGGCGGTGATGTGGACGCGGCCGTGGTAGGCGCGGATGCGTTCGGAGCGGCCGTGGCGGGTGAGTTCGGGGGTGATGGACAGGGCGCCGGTTTCGAGTTTTTCGACGGGGTCTCCGTAGCTCTTGATGAGGTCGAGGACGGTGTTGTTGCGTCGGGTGAGGTCTTCGAGTGCGGTGCGGCGGTCGGTGCCGCGGGCGCTGACGGTGATGCCGATGCGGGCGATCTCGGGGTCGACTTCGAGGCGGGCTTCGCCGTGGACGGCGACGCGGGGTACTTCGGGGGTGCCGTAGGGCTGGTGCGGTGCGTCCTGGGTCATGGATTCACTCTCGCACTGTCGCCCGTTCGGGTGTGGTCACCGGATCGAAACCTGACGGGGGTGTTGCGGCTTGTTGCCAGTGGGTCAGAATCTACGCGCGTTGTTCAGGCCTTGAAGGGGAGATGGCATGGCGTTCGACCGCAGGACATTCATGGGGACCACGGCCGCGACGGGTGCGGCCGTGGCGTTGGCGGGGGCCGCGAGCAGCCCGGCGGCGGCCGCGCAGCAGGATGCGAGGAAGCAGGGGCCGCGGGCTTACGCGTTCACGGTGATGGGGACGACCGACCTGCACGGGAACGTCTTCAACTGGGACTACTTCACGGATGCGGAGTTCGACGACAAGGCGCACAACGACGTCGGTCTGGCGAAGATCTCGACTCTGGTGGATCAGGTGCGGGCGGAGAAGGGGCGGTGCAACACGCTGCTCATCGACGCGGGTGACACGATCCAGGGCACGCAGTTGTCGTACTACTACGCGAAGGTCGATCCGATCACGGCGCGGCGTGGTCCGGTGCATCCGATGGCGCAGGCGATGAACGCGATCGGTTATGACGCGGCGGCGCTGGGGAACCACGAGTTCAATTACGGCATTCCGGTGCTGCGGAAGTTCGAGGAGCAGTGCGATTTCCCGCTGTTGGGGGCGAACGCGCTGGATGCGAAGACGCTCAAGCCGGCGTTCGCGCCGTACAGCATGCACCGGTTGCGGACGCCGCACGGGCGGGATGTGAAGGTGGCGGTGCTGGGGCTGACGAATCCGGGCATCGCGCTGTGGGACAAGGCGAACGTGCAGGGGAGGATGACGTTCCCGGGGCTGGAGGAGCAGGCGGCGAAGTATGTGCCGCGGCTGCGGTCGATGGGTGCGGACGTGGTGATCGTGTCGGCGCACTCGGGGTCGAGCGGTACGTCGTCGTACGGTGACCAGCTGCCGTATGTCGAGAACGCGGCGGCGCTGGTGGCGGAGCAGGTGCCGGGGATCGATGCGATCCTGGTGGGTCACGCGCACACGGAGATCCCGGAGTACCGGGTGAGGAACAAGGCGACCGGCAAGGACGTGGTGCTGTCGGAGCCGCTGAAGTGGGGGCAGCGGCTGACGCTGTTCGACTTCGAGCTGGTGTGGGAGAAGGGCCGCTGGTCGGTGGCGAAGGTCGCGGCGAAGGTGCTGAATTCGAACACGGTGGCGGAGGACGCGAAGATCACGCGGCTGCTGTCGGACGAGCACCGCAAGGTCGTGGCGTACGTGAACCAGGTGATCGGTACCTCGACGCAGGCGATGTCGTCGGCGGAGGGTCCGGTCAAGGACGTGGCGATCATCGATCTGATCAACCACGTGCAGGCGGAGACGGTGAAGGCGGCTCTGGCGGGTACGGAGTGGGCGGCGTTGCCGGTGCTGTCGCAGGCTTCGTGCTTCTCGCGCACGGCGGCGATTCCGGCCGGGCAGGTGACGATCCGGGATGCGGCGGGTCTGTACCCGTTCGAGAACACGATGGAGGCGCGGCTGCTGACGGGTGCGCAGCTGAAGGACTATCTGGAGTACTCGGCACGGTACTTCGTGCGGACGGCGCCGGGTGATGCGGTGGATCCGGCGAAGCTGACGAACGCCGAGGGGATTCCGGACTACAACTACGACGCGGTGTACGGGCTGGCGTACGACATCGACATCGCGCAGCCGGCGGGTTCGCGGATCTCGGGGTTGTCGTTCCAGGGGAAGCCGGTGGATCCGGCGGCGCGGTTCGTGCTGGCGGTGAACAACTACCGGGCGTCGGGTGGCGGGAACTTCCCTCACGTGCCGCAGGCCAAGCAGCTGTGGTCGAACTCGGACGAGATCCGTAACACGATCATCTCGTGGGTGAAGGCGAAGGGGACGATCGACCCGGCGCAGTTCGCTTCGGTGGACTGGCGGCTGACGCGGGCGGGCGTGCCGGTGTTCTAGTGCCGCGTCAGGCAGCGTTCGCCCCGTCGCGGCGTCCGGCACGCACTCTCGCCGCACCGGCCGAAGCGTACGTCCCGTACGAGCGCTTCCGGCCGGCACGCCGAGAGCACGCACCGGACGCCGCTCCTGACGGGCAAACGTTGCCTGACGCGGCACTAGCCGGTGGTCGGTTTCGACGGGGCCGGTGTCCGCCGCGGCGGGCGCCGGCCCCGTCGGCGTCTTCGGGCGTCGGGGTTCAGGCGTCGGCGCGGACGAGGTGTGCCGGGACGGCGGCGTCGAGGGCGGCGACGAGGCGTTCGCCGCGGGCGACCTGGTGCGGGTGGATGTGCATGTGGCAGCCGCAGCCGGTGAGGACGATGCGGCCGGGGCCGTCGCGGTGCATGAGGGCGATGTCGTCGAAGCGGATGTCGTGTTCGTCGCGGTTGGCGTCGCGGACGACGAGCCCCCAGGAGGTGAGGACGTACTCGCCGTGGTCCTGGCGGCGGGTGGTGGCCCGGCGGAGGCGGTTCATGCGGAAGCGCGTGCCGGGGGTCGGGGTGTGCTGTCCGTACAGGCGCCAGCAGTCGGAGTTCGGCAGGCGTTTGCCGTGGGGTGCCTTGAGGCGGGGGAAGACCTGGTGGGGGACGACGAGGACGGCGTCGGTGAGGGCGCGCTGCAGGTGGTCGGCGACGTCCTGGGGGGTGCCGGTGGCCTGGTTCGCGAGGAGGGTTGCGGTGTCGTGGTAGGGGATGCCGAAGTGTTCGGCTTCGAGGGCGCGTTGCAGTGAGTTCCAGAGGCCGCTGTCGCAGTCGAGTTCGGTGCGGGCGTGCGCGGTGAAGGTGTCGAGTTCGTGCCGGGTGGGGCCTTGCCGGGCGAGGTTGAGGGCTTCGTGCCAGAGGATTTCGGCAGCCTGTTCGGCGTGGCCGTCGGCGGGGCGCAGGGCGAGGACGCGGTCGAGGGTGAGGCGGTCGCGGAGGAACCTGTGGACGGTGACGCCGTCGGTGAAGCCGAGTGTGTCGTGTGCGATGTGCTCGACGCGTTGGCTCAGGACGTGGCAGGCGGCGACCGCGGCGGGTTCGTGGGCGCGGGAGGTCAGCAGGAGGGAGACGGTGTCGATCTGGCGGTGCTGCCAGGTTCCGGGTACGCCGGCTCGGGTGCGGGGGGCGCTCCGGTGGGGACGGGGGCCGTCGGGCAGCGGGAGGGTGAGTCCGGCGGGCGGCGGTCCGTCGAGGGCGAGGACGGCGTTGGCGCGGGTGAAGAAGGCGGCGGCGTGGGTGCGGGCGGCGTCGGGGGTGAGCCGGCCGTACATGTCGGGCTCGTGATAGGCGACGAGGCCGAGTGCGTGGGGGCCGTAGCGGGCGTTGAGGGGTTCGGCGCCGCGTTGGTCGCAGGTGAAGGGGGACTGGAGGGTGAGGAGGCGGGTGGCGTGCTCGATGTGCTGGGTCGGGAGGTCGAGCAGGGCGCTGCAGACGGCGAGGAGGAAGCCGGTGACTTCTGTGGGGGTTCCTTTGGCGATGAAGTGGGTCGTCTCCTCCTCGACGATGCTGGTGAACTCGTGGGGGCGCCTGCCGGCCGGCTTCATCGCGAGGGCTGCGACGAGGCGGGTGGCGCCGAGGGTGGGGGCGGTTTCGTCCCGCACCCCGGTGCCGAAGGAGAGGACTGCGGTGAGGGGGCCAGGGCCGGGGGCGGCCTCCCACAGGACGGTGACCCCGTCGGCGCTGGTTCGCTGCATGACGGCGACGATAGTCGCAGGTCAGGTGTGGTTGTCCGAGGGGGCCGCCGTACGTCTGCCGGGCACCTTGGGGGTGTCCGGCGGATCGGGTCGGGCGGCCCGGGCCCGGCCTTGGTCCGGCGCGGTCCCTAGGGGTGTTCGACGAGCGGGAGCAGTTCGCCGGCGGGGCGGGGGCGGGCGTGTTCGCGCTGTTCGAGGCCGAAGGTGGTGAAGGCGGTGCGCGGGGGCTGGGGGTAGGCCTCTTTGCCGGTGAGGGTGTTGAGGATGGCGGCGCTGCGCCAGGCGGCGAGGCCGAGATCGGGGGCGCCGACGCCGTGGGTGTGGCGTTCGCCGTTCTGGACGAAGATGCTGCCGGTGACGGAGGGGTCGAGGATCATCCGGTAGCGGTCGTCGATGCGGGGGCGGCCGGAGGAGTCTTTGCGCAGGTAGGGGTCGAGGCCGACGAGGAGGCCGGTGAGGGGGCGTTCCTTGTAGCCGGTGGCGAGGACGACGGCGTCGGTGGTGAGGCGGGAGCGGGCGCCTTGTTCGGCGTGTTCGAGGTGGAGTTCGACCTTGGTGGTGGCGACGCGTCCGGCGGTGCGGACGGTGACTCCGGGGGTGAGGACGACGTCGGGCCAGCCGCCGTGGAGGGTGCGGCGGTAGAGCTCGTCATGGATGGCGGCGATGGTGGCGGTGTCGATGCCCTTGTGGAGTTGCCATTGGGCGGGGACGAGGTGGTCGCGTACGGGTT
The DNA here is from genome assembly GCF_042726555.1 of Streptomyces sp. NPDC060232. NCBI lineage: Bacteria > Bacillati > Actinomycetota > Actinomycetes > Kitasatosporales > Streptomycetaceae > Streptomyces > Streptomyces sp. NPDC060232. The sequence continues at coordinate 197,181 of NZ_JBHXAG010000010.1, forward strand.
CGGGGAGGGAGTGGAAGTAGCGGGTGTAGTCGGGGGTGAAGTGTTCGAGGCCGAGTTTCGAGTACTCCATGGGGGCGAAGGAGGGGGTGCGGGCGAGCCAGGTGAGGCGTTCGCGGCCGACGGGGCGGGCGCGGAGCAGGTCGAGGAAGACTTCGGCGCCGGACTGGCCGGAGCCGATGACGGTGACGTGTTCGGCGCCGAGGATGCGCCGGCGGTTGTCGAGGTAGTCGGCTGAGTGGATGACGGGGGCGGTGGGGGCCTCTGCGAGGGGGCGCAGGGGTTCGGGGATGTGGGGGGCGGTGCCGATGCCGAGGGCGAGGTTGCGGGTGTAGGTGCGGCCGAGGGCTTCGGCTTCGCCTGCGGGGTCGAGTTGGGTGAAGTCGACTTCGAAGAGGTCGCGTTCGGGGTTCCAGCGGACGGCGTCGACCTGGTGGCCGAAGTGGAGTCCGGGGACGCGGCCGGCGACCCAGCGGCAGTAGGCGTCGTATTCGGCGCGGTGGATGTGGAACTGCTCGGCGAAGTAGAAGGGGTAGAGCCGTTCCTTGTGCTTGAGGTAGCTGAGGAAGCTCCAGGGGCTGGCGGGGTCGGCGAGGGTGACGAGGTCGGCGAGGAAGGGGACTTGGAGGGTGGCGCCTTCGATGAGGAGGCCGGGGTGCCAGCGGAAGTCGCGGCGCTGCTCGTAGAAGACGGTGGCGAGTTCGCCTGCTCCTTGGTGGGGGAGGCCGTGGGCGAGGGCGGCGAGGGACAGGTTGGACGGTCCGATGCCGATTCCGACGAGGTCGTGGGGTGCATCGAGCTGGGCGGTCATCGGTGGGTGCTGCCTTCCAGGTGGGCGATGAGGGTGTCCAGGTCTCCCGCCGTGGTGTGCGGGTTGAGCAGGGTGGCTTTGAGCCACAGGCGGCCGTCGGCGTGGGTGCGGCCGAGGACGGCGAGGCCTTGGTGGAGGAGGGCGCGGCGCTGGGTGGCGAGTTCGTCGTCGGTGGCGCGGGTGGGCCGGAAGAGGACGGTGCTGATGGTGGGTGCCGAGTGGAGTTCGAAGCCGGGGTGGGCGTCGAGGCGCTGGGCGAGGTGGTGTGCGAGTGCGCAGGTGCGGTCGATGAGGTCGGTGAGGCCGTCGCGGCCGAGTGAGCGCAGGGTTGCGGCGATTTTGAGGGCGTCGGGGCGGCGGGTGGTGCGCAGGGAGCGGCCGAGGAGGTCGGGGAGTCCGGCTGCGGTGTCGTCGGTGGCGTTGAGGTAGTCGGCCTGGTGGGCGAGGGGGGCGAGGAGCGCGGTGTCGGGGACGGCGAGGAGTCCTGCGGCGACGGGCTGCCAGCCGAGTTTGTGCAGGTCGATGGTGAGGGAGTGGGCGCGGCCGAGGCCTGCGAGTTTGTGCCGGTGGTGGGGGCTGAGGGCGAGGAGGCCGCCGTAGGCGGCGTCGATGTGGAGGTCGGCGCGGTGGTGGTCGCAGAGGTCGGCGATTGCGGGGAGGGGGTCGATGAGTCCGGCGTCGGTGGTGCCGGCGGTGGCGGTGACGAGGATGGGGCCGGGGGTGGTGGCGAGGGCTTCGGCGAGGCGGGCGGGGTCGAGGACGCCGGTGGGGGTGGGGAGGGCGACGGCCGGGGGTAGGCCGAGGAGCCAGGCGGCGCGGGGGATGGAGTGGTGGGCGTTGGCTCCGTGCAGGACGGTGAGGCGGGGGCCGTGGCGTTCGCGGGCGAGGAGCACGGCGAGTTGGTTGGCTTCGGTGCCGCCGGTGGTGACGAGGGCGTCGGGATGGGGGGTGTCGTAGAACTCGGCGGCGAGGGCGCGGGTGAGTTCGGCTTCGAGGGTGGAGGCGGCTGGGGCCTGGTCCCAGGAGTCGAGGGAGGGGTTGAGGGCGCTGGCGGCGAGGTCTGCGGCGGCGGCGACGGCGAGCGGCGGGCAGTGCAGGTGGGCGGCGCACAGGGGGTGGGCGGGGTCTGCGGCGCCGGCGGCGAGGGCGCGGACGAGGGTGTGCAGGGCTTCGTGGTCGCCGGTTCCGTGGTCGGGCAGTACGTCGCCCAGTGCGGCCCTGATGTGGGCGGTGACGGTGTCGGGTCCGCCGGCGGGGAGGGGTCCGGGGCGTTCGGCGGCGCCGGTGTGGAGGGCGTGGAGGACGGTGTCGAGGAGGGGGCGCAGGGCGTGGGGGCCGTGGGCTCCGCCGGCGAGCGGGTTGCGGTGCGGCGTCGGGGTGGCACTCTGCGGCCCGCCGGAATTCGGGGTGCCGGACGGCGCTGTCATGGGGGCCTCCGGCTGGCCGGGGTGCCGATTGCCATGCGGCGCTGCCGTGGGGAACTCCGATGGGCCGGGATGCGGTGTGCTGGGCGGCGCTGTCATCGGGTCCTCCGGGGGCTGGCCGGGGTGTGCCTGGCGGCGCTGTTGTCCCGGGGCTGGCCTGGGTGCGGCAGGGGGCACCCTGCCTGTACAACGATCAGGCCCGAATGGGGTAACCGCCGGGGTTTGTCCGTTCGCCGATGGGCCGCTCCCCCCCGGTGCGGGGTGGCTTCGTGCGGGGGCCGGTGCCGGGGTCGGGGTGGGGTGCCGTCCGGGACCGGCCCCCGCCCCGCCGGGCCCTGGAGGGCGCCCGTTCCGCCGGGCCCCCGCCTGGCCCCCCGCAGGGTCAGCGGCGGACGCGGAGGGCGCGGGACAGGTCGTCCAGTTGGTCGACGAGCTTGCGGCGCAGGAGCGGGATGATGTCCGGGTCCGCGAGGCAGGCCTGGCCCGCCTTGAGGTTGGCTTCGTCGACGGCGTAGGCCGGGAAGGCGTAGCGGCCGGCGGCTTCGCCGATGGCGGGGCCGCGGCGGGCGCCGAGGGCGACGGCTTCGGGGTAGTAGCGGGTGACGTACTCGGCGGTGAGGTCGCTCTGTTCGGGCTGCCAGAAGCCCTGGGCGGTGGCGCTGAAGAGGTAGTTGGACAGGCTGTCGTCGTGGAAGAGGCGGTTCCAGGCGGCGGCCTTGGCCTCGGGGGTGGGGAGTGCGGCGCGGCAGCGGGCGGCGCCTTCCTCGCCGGTGGCGCTGGGGTCGGCGGTGAGGGCGGCGTCGATGTCGGTCTCGTCGACGGCACCGAGGACGGCGAGGCGGCCGAGGATGCGCCAGCGCAGTTCGGGGTCGAGTGCGGGGCCGCCGGGGACGGTGTCGTCGGCGAGCCAGGCGGCGATGGTGTCGGGCTGGGTGGCGCTGCCCACGAGGGTGCGTACGGCGGTCAGCCGCATGCCGGGCTCCGAGCCGTCCTCGGTGCGGCGCAGGAGGTCGCGGGCGATGGTGGTGAGGGTGGTGAGTGCGGCCGTGCGGTCCTCGGGGGTGAGGTAGCGGACGGCGATCTCGGTGCGGGCGAAGGCGAGGACGCCTTGGACGATGGCGAGGTCGTGTTCGGCGGGCAGGTGGGTTTCGGCGGTGGCCAGGTAGTCCTGGGGGGCGAGTTCGCCGTCGCGGACCATGTCGCGCAGGCAGTTCCAGACGACGGCGCGGGTGAGGGCTTCGGGGATGCCGGAGAGGCCGCGCAGGACCGTTTCGAGGGAGGTTTCGTCGAGGCGGATCTTGGCGTAGGTGAGGTCGGCGTCGTTGAGGAGGAGCAGGGCGGGGCGTGTGCCGCTGGTCGAGACGACCTCGTCGGAGGGGACGTCGAGGTCGAGGAGTTCGCGCAGTTCCAGGGTGTGGCCGTCGGCGGGGTCGCGGTCGTAGACGCCGACGGCGATGTGGTGGGGGCGGCTGCCGTCGCGGTCGATGGTGAGGGTCCAGCCGGCGGTACCGTCGGGGGCGTCCTCGATGCGCGGGGTGAGGGTGTCGATGCCGGTGGTGCGCAGCCATGCGTCGGCCCAGCCGCGGACGTCGCGTTCGGTGTGGGCGGCGAGGGAGTCGATGAAGTCGGCGAGGGAGGCGTTGGCGAACTTGTGGCGGGCGAAGTGGGTGTTGATGCCGGCCAGGAAGTCCTTCTCGCCGAGCCAGGCGACGAGTTGACGGAGGGCGGAGGCGCCCTTGGCGTAGGAGATGCCGTCGAAGTTGAGGAGTGCGGAGGCGGTGTCGGGGACGTCTTCGGGGGCGACGGGGTGGGTGGAGGGGCGCTGGTCGGCTTCGTAGCCCCAGGGCTTGCGGGTGACGCCGAAGGCGGTCCAGGTGTCGGTGAAGCGGGTGGCTTCGGTGAGGGTCTGGTAGCCCATGTATTCGGCGAAGGACTCGTTGAGCCAGATGTCGTCGAACCAGGCGAGGGTGACGAGGTCGCCGAACCACATGTGGGCCATCTCGTGGGCGATGACCATGGCGCGGGACTGGCGTTCGGTGTCGGTGACGGCGGAGCGGTAGATGAATTCGTCGCGGAAGGTGACGAGGCCGGGGTTCTCCATGGCGCCGGCGTTGAATTCGGGGACGAAGGCCTGGTCGTAGGAGTCGAAGGGGTAGGGCTCGGTGAACTTGGTCTGGTAGCGGTCGAAGCAGGCCTTGGTGAGGGAGAGGATCTCGTCGGCGTCGGCGTCCATGTGGGGTGCGAGGGACTGGCGGCAGTGGATGCCGAAGGGCAGTCCGGCGTGCTGGGTGGTCACGCTGTGCCAGGGGCCTGCGGCGACGGCGGCGAGGTAGGTGGAGATGACGGGTGTGGGGGCGGACTGCCAGATGCCGGCGGCGGGCCGGTCGCCGGTGGCGGGCCGGTCGGCGAGGCGGGTGGTGACGCCGTTGGCGAGGACGGTCCAGTGCGCGGGGACGGTCACGGTGAACTGGAAGACGGCTTTGAGGTCGGGCTGGTCGAAGGCGGGGAGGACGCGTTGGACGTCGTCGAGGAACATCTGGCTGTAGACGTACGTCTCGCCGTCGGCGGGGTCGGTGAAGCGGTGCAGGCCTTCGCCGGTGCGGGAGTAGCGCATGCGGGCGTCGATGCGCAGCTCGTGGTCGCCGGGTGTGAGGGCGAGGGGGAGGCGGTTGTCGTCGAGGGTCGCCGGGTCGAGGGGGTGGCCGTCGAGGGTGGCGGAGCGCAGTTCTTCGGGCTTCAGCTCCACGAAGGTGTCGCCGGCGGTGCGGGCGGTGAACCGGATGGTGGTGGCGGAGTCGAAGGTGTCGTCGCCGGTGGTGAGGTCGAGGCGGACGAGGTAGTGGTGGACGTCGAGGAGCTGGGCTCGGAGCTGCGCTTCGTTGCGCGTCAGTGCGGACATGGGGCCCATGCTGCCCCAGTGGGCGGCGGAACCCCGATTGTCTACTCTTCGCCGGCGGCGATGGTCTCGTGGTGGCGGATGACCTCGGCGATGATGAAGTTGAGGAGCTTCTCGGCGAAGGCCGGGTCGAGCTTGGCGTTCTCGGCGAGCTGGCGGAGCCGGGCGATCTGGCTGGCCTCGCGGCCCGGGTCGGCGGGGGGCAGCTGGTGGCGTGCCTTGAGGTGGCCGACCTGCTGGGTGCACTTGAAGCGTTCGGCGAGCATGTGGACCACGGCCGCGTCGATGTTGTCGATGCTGTCGCGCAGGCGGGCGAGTTCGGCGGTGACGTTCTCGTCGATGCCGTCGGCGGCGCGCTTGCCGTTGCCCGGGCCGTTGTCGAGGTCGCTGATGTTCATGGTTGTCGAGAATACGTGGCGCGGGGCCGCAGGTCGCGGGGCAGTCGGCCTGTGAGACGGCGTGGGTCCGCGGTTGGTCCGCCGGTGGTGCCCTGGCGACGCTTCGTGCGGGCTGGCGCAGCCGTCGCACGGTGATGGCGGGTGGGGCGGGCCGGTCGCCGGCGGCTGGCGTCCGTACGGCTTCAACCGGCATGGCCGGGTTTGCGTCTTTGAGGTGGAAGCCGGATGCTCCGCCGTGGGGCGCCGCGTGGACGTGGTCGTCGAGGTCGAAGGTGGTGACGGTGACGATGCGTGGCCGGTGGCTGCCGGACGGGCGCCGGGTGGCTTTGAGGCCGTCGAGCCCGGGCCTGCGGCTGTCGAGGCGCGGGACGTCGGCGAGGACCTCGATGTCCGGCTGGCTTTGGGGGATCGACCTGCCCCGCTGTAGGTCGCTGCCTGCGGTTCCCTCCCCTGGGGCCGGGGCGCGGGTCGGCCCGCACCCGCACGGCTGGCCGCCGGGCGGGCGTCGCGGGGCGCGGGCGGCGGTGGCGGGGATGGTGGCGGCGGCGGTGGCGGGGATGGTGGCGGCGGCGGTGGCGGCGCTGGTGGCGGCGGGGGCGCCTCGTCCTCCCGGCCGGTTCGTGCCGGGCCGGGAGGACGAGGGCGAGGACGAGGGCGAGGGCGAGGGCGGGCTACAGGGTGGCCGCGGCGCTCTTGATCTGGGCGGCGAAGGTGGAGACCTCGGTGTAGACGCCCGGGTAGTCGGGGCGGGCGCAGCCGATGCCCCAGCTGACGATGCCGACCTGGATCCAGGCTCCGGCGTTGTCGCGGCGGAACATGGGGCCGCCGGAGTCGCCCTGGCAGGTGTCGACGCCGCCCTGGTCGATGTAGCCGGCACAGATCTCCTCGCCGGCGACGAGGTCACTGTAGGCGGCGCCGCACGCGGCGTCGGAGACGAAGGGGACGGTGGCTTTCATGAGGTAGCGCTGCTGGCCGCCGCCCTCGCGGGTGGCGCCCCAGCCGGCGACGGTGAAGGTGCCGTTGTCGTAGGCCTTGGTCTCGGCGATCTTGAGGGTGGGCAGGTTGATGGGTTTGGCGAGCTTGATCAGGGCCCAGTCCTTGCCGGTGCCGTTGTAGCCGGGGGCGCGCAGGACCTTGGTGGACTTGACCTTGATGGCGCTGGAGCTGTTGAGGTCGACGACTCCGGCGGTGGCGGTGATGGAGGTGTTGTTGCCGGAGCCGTTCACGCAGTGGGCGGCGGTGAGGACGATCTGCTGGGTGTAGAGGGCGCCGCCGCAGCCCATGGAGAGGCGCACCATGAAGGGGAACTCGCCCTGGGCGGCTCGGGTGCCGCCGACGACGGGTGCGGTGCCGGCGGTGGCGGTGCCGGGCTGGAGGCTGACGGCCGCGAGGGCGACGGCGCCGACGGCGAGGGTGCGCTTCATGAATCGCACGAGGCTGGACACAGTCAACACACTTCCTTTCGTGGGGGGTTGGGCCGTGCGTGTCATCGGGGAATGACGGGTCCATGACACATCAGGAGGATGGCGGCCAACAAGAAGGCAGTTTCGGCCAACTCCCTTCAACGCGACAGGGATTGCGGTAAGGAGCACCTGATGAAGGAGAACGGCGGGCGGGGCGGGGTCATCGAGCACGGATTTCCGCACCTGGCGACCGTGCGCGCCGCGATCACCGCGCTCTTCCGGCGCCTGTCGGCCGACGGGGTCCGCGCCTACGCCACGAGCTTCTCCCCCGCCGACGCGGCCTTCGACGCCTCCGACGACCTGCACCTGGGGGCGCAGCGGGTGGCCTCGGCGCTGGTGCGCACGCTGCGGCTGCCCGATGCGCGGATGGTGGTCGCCTTCCGGCCGATGGAGGAGGCGGCCACGGTGGAACTGGCCGCGGGGCCCGAGTACTTCGTCGAGGTCAACGACCGTTTCCGCACCCACCGGCGGGACCTGGCGGCCGCCCTGTCGCACGAGGTCGCCCATGTGCTGCTGCACCGTCTGGAACTCGCCTTCCCCGATCCGGCGGAGAACGAGATCCTCACGGACACCGCCGCCGCCTACCTGGGGGCGGGGTGGCTGCTCCTCGACGCCTACCGTGAGGACGCGCTCACCCACCAGAGGTTCGGCTACCTGACGCCGGAGGAGTTCGGCTACGTCCTCGCCAAGCGGGCGGCGCTGTTCGACGAGGATCCGTCCCCGTGGTTCACCAGCCCCCAGGCGTACGAGGCCTACGTGCGCGGGAGCGCGCTGGCGGCCCGGGACCACCGCCGGGCTCCGCTCGCCGCCGCCGGCCCGGGGGCGCGGCGGCGGTACGCGCGGGCACGGCGCACCGGGGTCACGCCGGCGGACGGGGCGGCGTACCGCTTCGAGCGCGAGGGGTCCGGCCCGGGGCTGCGGGTCAGCTTCCCGTGCCCGGTGTGCGAGCAGCGGGTGCGGGTGCCCGTGCGCGGACGGCTGCGAGCGCGGTGCGGCCTGTGCCGCTCGGTGCTCGACTGCGACACGTAGGGGATGCCTGAGCGGATCAAGGCCGGGCCCGGTCCGCCCGCATATGGCTTGATCATTCACCGGCCGGTCGCGAAAAGTTTCCTACCGGCCAGTAGACATGGATGCCGTTCTCGCCAACTCTGGTCACGTCCATGTCAATTCGCGACCGAGGAGCGCCCCCCATGCGCAGTTCCCGCCGCATCCGCACGCCCCGTACCGCCGCCGTCGGCGTGGCCGCAGCGGCCGCCGTCCTGACGCTCGTTCCGGCCACCGCGGCCCAGGCGGCCCCGGTCGCCGCGCCCGCGCCCGTCTCCGCCCCGGCGACCGCCGCCACGACCGCGACCGCGTCCGCGTCCGCGCCGGGCGGCAACGCGGCGATACTCGGCATCGACTACGCCACCTGGCAGCGGGAGGTGGCCGCCATCGTCGACGCGGCCCGCCCGGCGATCGAGCAGCGCATCGCGAACTCGCCGGCCGGCGAGAAGCCGGCCCTCGTCCTCGACATCGACAACACCTCGCTGGAGACGGACTTCCACTGGTTCTGGACCTACCCGACCCCCGCGATCACCAAGGTGCGCGCACTGACCCAGTACGCCCACGCGCGCGGCGTCGCCGTCTTCTTCGTCACGGCCCGCCCGGGCATCATCCACTCCCTGACCGAGTACAACCTCAAGGCCGTCGGCTACCCGGTCTCCGGGCTCTACGTCCGCGACCTGCCCGACCTCTTCGAGGAGGTCAGCGCCTACAAGACGGCCAAGCGGGCGGAGATCGAGGCGCGCGGCTACACGATCATCGCCAACATCGGGAACAGCCCGACCGACCTGGTCGGCGGTCACGCCGAGCGCACCGTCAAGCTGCCGGACTACAACGGCAAGCTCTCCTGACGCACCGGCGGGAACCGCCCGGTTCCCGCTCCGGCGCCGCCTCCGGGCCGCCTCCGGGCGGCCTCCGCGCGGCGCCGCGCAATTTCGCGCACAACAGATGGCCTGACTGCGGTTCAGCGGGTGGGCCCAGCGGGTAGTCATACCTCAACGCACCGACGAAGACTCGGGCCCGACCCCTCGCCAGGGGGCCGGGCCCGCTTCCGTTTCCGGCCCCCGCAGCGCCCGCGCAGCTCAAGCGGGCCGATGCGGAGTGGGCGGACGCCGTCCCCCTCCCTTTGATCCGACAGGATCCAGTGCCGCGTCAGGCAGCGTTAGCGTGAGCCGTACGCCGGCAGCGGCGGCTCGGCCGCGGCCAGGAGTTTCACCGCCGCCTCGCCCGCCTCCGCCGGGGTCCACCTCGCGCCGCGGTCCGCCGTGGGGCCCGGCCGCCAGCCCTCCATGACGGTGATCCGGCCGCCTTCGGTCTCGAAGACCCGGCCGGTGACCCCGGCCGAGGCGTCCGCGCCGAGCCACACCACGAGTGGGGAGACGTTCTCGGGTGCCATAGCGTCGAATCCGCCGCCCTCGGGGGCGGCCATGGTGTGCGCGAAGGTCTCTTCCGTCATGCGCGTCCGCGCGGCCGGGGCGATGGCGTTGACCTGGACTCCGTACCGGCCCATCTCGGCCGCCGCGACCAGGGTCAGGCCGAGGATGCCCGCCTTGGCCGCGCTGTAGTTGCCCTGGCCGACGGAGCCCAGCAGGCCCGCCCCGGAAGAGGTGTTGACGACCCGGGCTGCCACCGGGCGGCCGGCCTTCGCCTCCGCCCGCCACCACGCGGCCGCCGACCGCAGCGGCAGGAAGTGCCCCTTCAGGTGGACCCGCACGACCGCGTCCCAGTCGTCCTCGTCCAGGTTCACCAGCATCCGGTCCCGGAGGAACCCCGCGTTGTTGACCAGCGTGTCGAGGCGGCCGAAGGCGTCGACGGCGGCCCGCACCAGGCAGTCCGCGCCCTGCGCGGTCGCGATGTCCCCGCCGTGCGCGACCGCCTCGCCGCCCAGCTCCTCGATCTCCCGGACCACCTGCGCCGCCGGGCTCTGCGGCCCGGGCAGCCCGTCCAGTCCCACGCCGAGGTCGTTGACGACGACCTTCGCCCCTTCGGCGGCGAAGCCCAGCGCGTGGGCCCGGCCCAGCCCCCGCCCCGCGCCCGTCACGATCACGACCCGGCCCTCGCACAGTCCCGCCATCTCAGCTCTCCTTGTTGACAGTTGCCGCATCCAGGAAGGCCGGGCGCTCGCCGCCGCCGTGCACCAGCAGGCTCGCCCCGCTCACGTACCGCGCCCGGTCGGAGGCGAGGAAGACAGCCGCGTCGCCCACGTCGGCCGGTTCGGCGAGCCGGCCCAGCGGGACCGTCGCGCCGACCGCCTCGATGCCGGCCTCGTCGCCGTAGTGCAGGTGCGCGAGTTCGGTCCGCACCATGCCGAGGACCAGCGAGTTCACCCGTACCTCGGGTGCCCATTCGACGGCCATGGACCGGGCCAGGCTCTCCAGGCCCGCCTTGGCCGCCCCGTACGCCGCCGTCCCCGGTGAGGGGCGGGTTCCGCTGACGCTGCCGATCATCACCACCGAACCGCGGGTGCGCTTCAGCCAGGGGTGGGCCGCCAGGGAGGCGGTCATCGGGGCGACGAGGTTGAGCTCGACGACCCGCGCGTGGCGTTCGGCGCCGCCTTCGCCCAGGAGGCGGTACGGGGTCCCGCCGGCGTTGTTGACGAGGCAGTCGAGCCGCCCGTACCGCCCGGCGACCGCGTCGAAGAAGTCCCCTACGGCGGCGGTGTCGCGCAGGTCGAGCGCGGTGAAGGACGCCTCGCGGCCGCCCGCCGCCACCGGCCGGTCGGGGGGCCGCCGTGCGCAGACGACGACCTCCGCGCCGGCCTCCAGGAACGACCGGGCGATCCCGGCGCCGACGCCCCTGGTTCCGCCGGTGACGACGACAACCCTCCCGTCGAGCTCCATCGGCTGCTACCTTCCTCACCTAACAAATGTTTGGTGGAAAGGTAGCTGATCCTCTCATGGGTGTCTCCACCTTCAGCCCCGACAAGGGCGTCGCACTGGTCACGGTCGACTTCCCGCCCGTCAACGCGCTGCCCGTGCAGGGCTGGTACGACCTGGCCGACGCCCTGCGGACCGCGGGGCGGGACCCCGAGGTCCGGTGCGTGGTCCTCGCCGCCGAGGGCCGCGGCTTCAACGCGGGCGTCGACATCAAGGAGATGCAGCGCGACACCGGCCACGCGGCCCTCGTCGGCGCCAACCGGGGCTGCTACGAGGCGTTCGCCGCCGTCTACGACTGCGAGGTGCCCGTCGTCGCGGCCGTGAACGGGTTCTGCCTGGGCGGCGGCATCGGCCTGGTCGGCAACGCCGACGCGATCGTCGCCTCCGACGACGCCGTCTTCGGCCTGCCCGAACTCGACCGGGGCGCCCTGGGCGCCGCCACCCACCTGGCCCGACTGGTCCCCCAGCACCTGATGCGCGCCCTCTACTACACCTCGCGCACCGCGACCGCCGCCGAACTGCACGCCCACGGCTCGGTCTGGAGGGTGGTCCCGCGCGAGGCGCTGCGCGGCGCCGCCCTGGAGCTGGCCGCCGAGATCGCGACGAAGGACGGCTGCCTGATCCGGCTGGCGAAGGCGGCCATCAACGGGATCGACCCCGTGGACGTGCGCCGCAGCTACCGCTTCGAACAGGGCTTCACCTTCGAGGCCAACCTCAGCGGGGTGGCCGACCGGGTCCGCGACACCTTCGGGAAGGAAGAGCGCGCATGAGCGACAAGACCATGACCGTCGAAGAGGTGGTCGGGCAGCTGCGCAGCGGGATGACCCTCGGGATCGGCGGCTGGGGGTCCCGGCGCAAGCCCATGGCCCTGGTCAGAGCGCTGCTCCGGTCCGAGATCACCGATCTCACCGTGATCTCCTACGGCGGCCCCGACGTCGGTCTGCTGGCGGCCGCGGGCCGGATCCGCCGGCTCGTCGCCCCCTTCGCCACCCTCGACTCCATCGCGCTGGAGCCGCATTTCCGGGCCGGCCGCGAACGGGCCGCCTTCGCGCTCACCGAGTACGACGAGGCCATGTTCATGTGGGGCCTGCACGCCGCCGCCAACCGGCTGCCCTTCCTCCCGGTCCGCGCCGGCCTCGGCTCCGACGTGATGCGGGTCAACCCGGAACTGCGCACGGTCACCTCGCCCTACGGCGACGGCGAGGAGCTCGTCGCCGTCCCCGCCCTGCGCATGGACGCCGCCCTGGTCCACCTCAACCGCGCCGACCGCCTCGGCAACGCCCAGTACCTGGGCCCGGACCCGTACTTCGACGACCTGTTCTGCGAGGCCGCCGACGCCGCCTACGTCTCCTGCGAACAGCTCGTCGAGACCGCCGAGCTCACCAAGGCCGGCCCCCCGCAGTCCCTCCTGGTCAGCCGGCACTCCGTCACCGGGGTGGTGGAGACGCCGAACGGCGCGCACTTCACCTCCTGCGTCCCCGACCACGACCGCGACGAGGCCTTCCAGGAGCTGTACGCGAGCACCCCCTGGCCCGAGTTCTCGGCACGCTTCCTGTCCGGGGCGAGCGAGCACGACTACCAGTCGGCCGTCCGGACCTGGCACGAGGAGCAGCAGTGACCACGACCCCCGCCACCTCGGACACCACTGCCGCCTCCGCCACCTCAGGCACCTCAGCCACCCGTGCCGAGTACTGCGTGATCGCGTGCGCCGAGGCCTGGCGCGGCGACGGCGAGGTGCTCGCCAGCCCGATGGGCCTGATCCCCTCCTTCGGGGCCCGGCTCGCGAAGCGGACCTTCTCCCCCGACCTGCTGCTGACGGACGGCGAGGCCATGCTCGTCGGGCTCGACGGCACGCCCGAGGGATGGCTCCCCTACCGGCGCCACCTGACCATGGTCACCGGCGGCAGGCGGCACGTGATGATGGGCGCGAGCCAGATCGACCGGTTCGGCAACCAGAACATCTCCTGCATCGGCGACTGGGAGCGGCCGGCCCGCCAGCTGCTCGGCGTACGCGGGGCGCCCGTCAACACCCTCAACCATCCGGTCAGTTACTGGATCCCGAGGCATTCGGCGCGGGTCTTCGTCGAGCGCGTCGACATGGTCAGCGGCGTCGGCTACGACCGCGCCGCCGAGGCGGGGGCGACCCGTTTCCACCGGCTGCCCCGGGTGGTCAGCGATCTGGGCGTCTTCGACTTCGCCGGCCCCGGCAACTCCATGCGGCTGGCCTCCCTGCACCCCGGCACCACCGTCGAGGAGGTCCGGGCGGCGACCGGCTTCGAGCTGGCGCTGCCCGAGGAGGTCCCGTACACGCGGGAGCCGACCGAGGGGGAACTGCGGCTGATCCGCGAGGTGATCGACCCGAAGGGGCTGCGCGACCGGGAAGTGCGGGGCTGATCCGGTGGAGACGGCGTTCACGAGACTGGTCGGGGTCGAGCACCCCGTCGTGCAGACGGGCATGGGCTGGGTCGCCGGTCCGCGCCTGGTGTCGGCCGTGGCGCGCGCCGGCGCCCTGGGCATCCTGGCCTCCGCGACGATGACCACGGACCAGCTGCGCGCGGCGGTCCACGAGGTGAGGTCCCGTGTCCCGGAGGGGACCCCCTTCGGGGTCAACCTGCGTGCGGACGCCGGGGACGCGCCCGAGCGCGTCCGGCTGATCATCGACGAGGGGGTCCGGGTCGCGTCCTTCGCGCTCGCGCCCTCGCGGGAGCTGATCGGCCGGCTGAAGGACGCGGGCGTGGTCGTCATCCCGTCGATCGGGGCGCGGCGGCATGCCGAGAAGGTCGCCGCCTGGGGCGCCGACGCGGTGATCGTGCAGGGCGGCGAGGGCGGCGGGCACACCGGTGAGGTGGCCACCACGGTGCTGCTGCCGCAGGTCGTGGACGCGGTGGACATCCCGGTCGTCGCGGCCGGCGGGTTCAGTGACGGCCGCGGCCTGGTCGCGGCCCTGGCGTACGGGGCGGCGGGCATCGCCATGGGCACCCGGTTCCTGCTGACCTCGGACTCGACCGTGCCGGACGCGGTGAAGACCGAGTACCTGAAGGCGACGGTCCGGGACGTCACCGTCACCACGGCCGTCGACGGTCTCCCGCACCGCATGCTCCGTACGGAGCTGGTCGACTCCCTGGAGCGCGCCGGGCGGGCCCGGGCGCTGGGCCGGGCGGTCCGGCACGCGGCGGGCTTGCGGAAGCTGTCCGGTCTGGGCTGGGCGCAGATGGTCCGCGACGGCCTGGCGATGAAGCACGGCAAGGACCTGTCCTGGAGCCAGGTCCTGCTCGCCGCGAACACTCCGATGCTCCTCAAGGCGTCCATGGTCGAGGGCCGTACGGACCTCGGCGTCATGGCATCGGGCCAGGTCGCGGGGGTGATCGACGATCTCCCGTCCTGTGCGGAGCTCGTCTCCCGCGTCATGGCCGAGGCCCACTGTGTGCTGGACCGTCTGCACGCACCGCACGGACCGACGGGACCGCACGGACAGCTCGGACCGACGGGACCGCACGGACCGCACTCGCTCGACGCCCTGCCACCACCAGGGTGATCCCCCTTCTCCGTCACAGGAGTCGCCCCCATGAGCCGTGTCCGAATCCGCAGAGGGGCCGCGGCGGCCGTCGCCGCCCTCGCCCTCGCCCTCGCCACCCTGCCGACCGCCGCGCACGCGGCGGCGGCACCCGGAGCCGGGGCCGGCGCCCGGCACCACCACCAGCAAGCCGAAACGATCCGCCAGATCGTCCTGCAGGGCGCCGTCAACGTCCGCGACCTCGGCGGCTACCGCACCTGGACCGGCGGCCAGGTCCGCCAGGGGCTCGTCTACCGCTCCGACGCACTGAGCAAGCTGACCGACACCGACGTCAGCACCGTCTCCGGTCTCGGCCTCACGAAGGTCGTCGACTTCCGCATCCCGATGGAGGTCCAGTACGACGGCGCCGACCGGCTGCCCGCCGGACTCTCCCCCACCGCACGCCCGGTCAGCGACCTCGGCCTCTACGGGACCCTCGTCGCGGCGATCGGCAGCGGGGACCCCGTCACGCAGGAGCAGATGCTCGGCGGCGGCCGCGCCGAGGCGTACATGCGCGACATCTACCGCACCTTCGTGACCAGCCCCGGGAACCGGGCGCAGTTCGCGGCGACGCTGCGGGAGCTCGCGGACGGCCGGCAGGGCCCGGTCCTGTACCACTGCACGTCCGGCAAGGACCGGACGGGCTGGATGAGTTACGTGCTGCTGCGCGCCCTCGCCGTCCCCGAGGACACCGCCGAGCGCGACTACCTTGCGTCGAACACCTTCCGCGCCGTCTACGACGCCAAGGTCCGGGCGGGCCTGAAGCAGTCGGGGCGGATGCAGAACCCGGACCTGCTGATCCCGCTCCAGGAGGTCCGCCAGGACTACCTGGCTTCGGCGACGGCGCAGCTAGAGGCCGACTACGGCGGCTTCTACGGCTACCTGACCCAGGGCCTCGGCCTGGACCTGCGAACGCTGGCGCAACTCCAGACCAGGCTGGTCCGCTAGCGGAAACGGCGAAGCCGGGCGGCGCGTGGTGCGCTGCCCGGCTTCGCCGTGCGTAGGGGGGTGGCGGTTCAGACCGCGCGGCGGCGGGCCTGGCCGCCCGTGCCGACCCGGCTGCGGGCCGAGGCCGCCGCGGCGCCGCCGGAGCCGCCCGCGCCGCGTCGGCTGCGCTCGCCGGATCCGGTGGCCGAGCCGCCCTGGCCGCCGCGACGGGCCTGGCCCGAGCCAGAGCCCGCCGGGGCCTGCCCGGAGCCTGCGCCGGAACGGCGGGTTCGGCCGCCGGCCGCCGGGGCGCCCCCGGCGGCGGAGCCGCCGCGCCCGCCGCCCGAACCCGAGCGACGGCGCGAGCCGGAGCCCGAACCGGAGCCGGACCCGCTGCGCGCCTTCGGCGCGGGCTGCTGCGGAACGTCCAGCACCACCGGGATGCCCGAGGGCTCCTTGGCGCCGGTCAGCCGGGCCAGCTCCTCGTCGGAGGACTTGATCTGCGCGGTGCGCGGGGAGATCCCGGCGTCCGACATCAGCCGGGTCATGTCCCGCTTCTGGTCGGGCAGGACCAGCGTGACCACGCTGCCGGACTCGCCGGCCCGGGCGGTACGGCCGCCGCGGTGCAGGTAGTCCTTGTGGTCGGTGGGCGGGTCCACGTTGACGACGAGGTCGAGGTCGTCGATGTGGATGCCGCGCGCCGCGACGTTCGTCGCGATCAGCGCGGTGACCTCGCCCGTCTTGAACCAGTCCAGGGTGCGGTTGCGCTGCGGCTGCGAGCGGCCGCCGTGCAGGCCGGAGGCGCGGACGCCGTCGGCGAGGAGCTTCTTGACCATGCGGTCCACACCGCGCTTGGTGTCCACGAACATGATCACCCGGCCGTCGCGAGCGGCTATACGCGTCGCCACGGCCTTCTTGTCGGTCTCGTCCATGACGTACAGGACGTGGTGCTCCATGGTGGTGACGGCGCCGGCCGACGGGTCGACGGAGTGGCCGACCGGGTCGGTCAGGAACATCTTGACGAGCTTGTCGATGTTCTTGTCGAGGGTCGCCGAGAAGAGCATGGTCTGGCCCCCGGGCTCGACCTGCTTGAGCAGCGCGGTGACCTGCGGCATGAAGCCCATGTCGGTCATCTGGTCGGCCTCGTCGAGGACGGTGATCGACACCTGCGAGAGGTCCGCGTCACCGCGGTCGATGAGGTCCTTCAGACGGCCGGGGGTGGCGACGAGCACCTCGGCGCCGCGGCGCAGGGCGCCCGACTGCCGGTTGATCGACATGCCGCCGACGACGGTGGCGATGCGCAGGTTCACGGCCGTGGCGTACGGGGCCAGGGAGTCGGTCACCTGCTGCGCGAGCTCGCGGGTCGGTACGAGGACCATCGCGAGCGGCGCCTTCGGCTGCGCCCGGCGGCCGGCGGTACGGGCCAGCAGCGCCAGGCCGAAGGCCAGCGTCTTGCCGGAGCCGGTGCGGCCGCGGCCGAGGAGGTCACGGCCGGCGAGCGAGTTCGGCAGGGTCGCGGCCTGGATGGGGAACGGCTCGGTGACACCCTGGGCGGCGAGGGTCTTCAGCAGCGCCTCGGGCATGTCCATGTCCTCGAACGCGGCGACGGCCGGCAACGCCGGGACGGCCGGCTCGGGCATGGTGAATTCCTGGGGCCGGGGGGCGGGGGCGGACTTCTGCCGTCCCGCACCAGCCTTCGGACGCCCCTGGGCCGCTCCTCGTCCCCGGGCGGGGCGGCGGCTGGGTCGTGCGGAGCTGGAGCTGGTCATGCGAGAAAGCCCTCCTGAAACCGGCAGGTAAAACAAAAGTCGAGACAGCAGACAAGCCGGGGCCCGCACCTCTCGGTGCGGACCCCGGCATGCTGAAGGAATTAGGCGGGGATGATGTTCTCCGCCTGGGGGCCCTTCTGGCCCTGCGTCACGTCGAAGGACACGCGCTGGCCCTCGGTGAGCTCACGGAAGCCCTGGGTGGCGATGTTCGAGTAGTGGGCGAAGACGTCCGGACCGCCACCGTCCTGCTCGATGAAGCCGAAGCCCTTTTCCGAGTTGAACCACTTCACGGTGCCAAGTGCCATTTTAAATCTCCTGAATAGGCGGCAAGGGCCCCATCCGGAGACTCCGGCAAAACAATAAAAGCGCCTGAGGAACATTCCCGTCAGGCGCACATAAAGTTCATGGGTACCACAACTGCAACGACCCCTAAGCTAGCACACCTCCGGCGGGAAGCGTGGACGCGAGGGTGTGACCTGCGTCCTCCACCCGGCCGAGTGACCCCTCCGCGGTCTGGCGGCGGGGCTACAGCCGTTCGATGATCGTCACGTTGGCCTGGCCGCCGCCCTCGCACATCGTCTGGAGGCCGAAGCGGCCGCCGGTGCGTTCCAGCTCGTGCAGGAGCGTGGTCATCAGCTTGACCCCGGTCGCGCCCAGCGGGTGGCCGAGGGCGATGGCCCCGCCGTTGACGTTGACGCGATCCGGGTCGGCGCCGGTCTCCTTCAGCCAGGCCAGGACCACCGGGGCGAACGCCTCGTTGATCTCGACCAGGTCGATGTCGGCCAGCGTCATGCCGGTCTTCTTCAGCGCGTACGCCGTCGCCGGGATGGGCGCGGACAGCATGCGGATGGGGTCCTCGCCCCGTACCGACAGGTGGTGGATGCGGGCCCGCGGCCGCAGGCCGTGTTCGCGGACGGCGTGCTCGGAGGCGATCAGCAGGGCCGCAGCGCCGTCGGAGACCTGGGAGGAGACCGCGGCGGTGATCGTGCCGCCTTCGACGACCGGTTTCAGCGTCGCCATCTTCTCCAGGGTGGTGTCCCGGCGCGGCCCCTCGTCCACGGCCATGTCCCCGTAGGCCGCGCTCTCGCGGGCGAAGCGGCCCTCGTCGATCGCGCGTACCGCCCTCTGGTGGGAGCGGAGCGCGAACTCCTCCATGTCGCGGCGCGAGATCCCCCACTTCCGTGCGATCAGCTCGGCCCCGTGGAACTGGTTGACCGGGGCGTCGCCGTACCGGGCGCGCCAGCCGGCGGATCCCGCGTAGGGGCCCTCGGTGAGGCCGAGCGGCTGCGCCGCCTGCCGTGAGGCGAAGGCGATCGGGATCATCGACATGTTCTGGGTGCCGCCGGCGACCACGAGGTCCTGGGTGCCGGAGAGCACGCCCTGCGCGGCGAAGTGCACGGCCTGCTGGGAGGAGCCGCACTGGCGGTCGACGGTGACCCCGGGGACCTCCTCGGGCAGGCCCGCGGCGAGCCAGGCCGTGCGTGCGATGTCCCCGGCCTGGGGGCCGACCGTGTCGAGGCAGCCGAAGACCACGTCCTCCACGGCCGCCGGGTCCACCCCGGACCGTTCGACCAGTGCCCTGAGGACGTGCGCGCCGAGGTCGGCCGGGTGGACGGTGGACAGGCCGCCTCCGCGCCGCCCCACGGGGGTGCGTACGGCGTCGACTATGTAGGCCTCGGGCATCGGGACTCCTCAGACGGTCGGATCTGTCAGGTGGGTCGCAGGGCGATCCCGTCCAGGACCATCGACAGGTACTGGCGGGCGATCTCGTCGGGGCTGTGCTGTCCGCCCGGCCGGTACCAGGAGGCCGCCACCCACACCGTGTCGCGCACGAAGCGGTAGGTGAGGCGGATGTCGAGGTCGGCCCGGAAGGCCTTGGCGGCGACTCCCCGTTCCAGCGTCCCCAGCCAGGCCTTCTCGAACTTCTGCTGCGAGTCGGACAGGTAGTGGAAGCGGGGCTGGGCGGAGAGGGTGCGGGATTCCTTCTGGTAGATCGCGACGGCGGCGCGGTGCCGGTCGATCTCGCGGAAGGACTCCGTGACGAGGGCCTCGATGGTCTCCCTCGGGCCGAGTCCGGCGGCGAGGACGGCGTCGTACCCCTCCCACAGCTCGGTGAGGAAGGCGGAGAGGATCTCGTCGAGCATCGATTCCTTGGAATCGAAGTGGTAGTAGAGGCTGCCGGCGAGCATCCCGGCGGCGTCGGCGATCTTGCGGACGGTGGTGGCGTTGTAGCCCTGCGCGGCGAAGACTTCGGCGGCGGTGTCGAGGAGTTCACGGCGCCGCTCGGGCGAGGGCGTCACCTGCGGCTTCTTCTTCGCTGTCGGCATGGCTCCCGGCGTGACGGTCGGCTGGGCTTCGCGCTGGGCTTCCGGCTTGTTCGTTGGCACGCGTCCATTGTCGGGCTACGGGTGCTGGCTGCTGACGGACACCGTCTCGCCCGTCATGTAGGACGAATAGCCGCTGGCCAGGAAGACGATGACGTTGGCGATCTCCCACGGCTCGGCGTGCCGGCCGAAGGCCTCGCGGGCGGTGAGGTCGGCCAGGAGCTCCTCGCTGGTGACCTTCACCAGGTGGGGGTGCATGGCCAGGCTCGGCGCGACCGCGTTGACGCGTACGCCGAACTCGGCGGCCTCCAGGGCCGCGCAGCGGGTGAGCGCCATGACCCCGGCCTTGGCGGCGGCGTAGTGGGCCTGGCCGGTCTGGGCGCGCCAGCCGACGACGGAGGCGTTGTTGACGACGACTCCGCCCGCCCCGGACGCCCTGAAGGAGCGCAGTGCGGTGCGAGTGCAGCGGAAGGTGCCGTTCAGGGTGACGTCGAGGACGCGGGTCCACTGCTGGTCGGTCATGTCGACGAGGGCGGCGGTGCCGCCGAGTCCGGCGTTGTTGACGACGATGTCGAGGCTGCCGTGGGTCTGTTCGGCGAGCGCGAAGAGGGCCCGTACCTGGTCCTCGTCGGTGACGTCGCAGGGCAGGGAGGTGACGCGGCCGGCCCCGAACTCGGCCGTGAGCGCGTCCTCGGTCTCCTTCAGCCGGCGGGTGTGGGCGTCGCCGATGACGATGCGGGCGCCCTCCTCCAGGAAGCGGCGGGCGGTGGCCCCGCCGATCCCGGCGCCCGCGGCGGCGGTGATGACGGCGGTGCGGTCCTGCAGCAGGTGGTGGCCGGCGGTGTACCGGGGCTCGTTCATGCGAACTCCTCGACGCTGCTCATGACCGTACGTTAACCTACCAAACACTTGTTAGGGAAGTGACGGCGTTCGAGGAGGCGGGCACCCGATGGACCTGACCCAGACGGCGGAGGTGGAGGCCTTCCGGGCCGCCGCACGCGCCTGGCTGGCCGACCACGTACCCGCCTGCCCCCTGCCCTCGCTGGAGACGCGGGAGGGCTTCGCCGCGCACCGGGAGTGGGAGGCGCGGCTGCACGCGGACCGCTGGTCGGTGGTGTCGTGGCCCGAGGAGTACGGCGGCCGGGGCGTCGACATCGTGAAGTGGCTGGTCTTCGAGGAGGAGTACTGGGCGGCCGGCGCGCCCGGCCGGGTCTCGCAGAACGGCATCAGCCTCCTCGCGCCGACGCTCTTCGACCACGCGACGCCCGAGCAGCGGGCGCGCGTGCTGCCGCCGATGGCGAGCGGCGAGGTGGTCTGGGCGCAGGCCTGGTCGGAGCCGGAGTCGGGCTCCGACCTGGCGTCGCTGACGTCGCGCGCGGTCCGGACGGAGGGCGGCTGGCTGCTGTCCGGGCAGAAGACCTGGTCCTCGCGGGCGGCCTTCGCGGACCGGGCCTTCGGCATCTTCCGCACCGACCCGGACGCCCCGAAACCGCACCAGGGGCTGACGTACCTGATGTTCGACCTGCGGGCGCCGGGGGTCGTGGTGCGGCCCGTCGGCCGCCTCGACGGCAAGCCCGCCTTCGCGGAACTCTTCCTCGACGAGGTCTTCGTACCGGACGAGGACGTGATCGGGGAGCCGGGAAAGGGCTGGCGGATCGCGATGTCGACCACCGGCAACGAGCGCGGCCTGACCCTGCGCTCCCCCGGCCGGTTCCTGGCGGCGGCGGACCGGCTGACCGCGCTGTGGCGGGAGCAGGGCGATCCGGCCGACACGGCACTGCGCGACCGGGTGGCCGACGCGGTGGTCGGGGCGCGCGCCTACGAGCTGTTCACCTGGGCCGGCGCCTCCCGCTTCGCCGCGGGTGGGACCATCGGCGCGGAGTCCAGCCTGAACAAGGTGTTCTGGTCGGAGTACGACATCGCCCTGCACGAGACGGCGCTGGACCTGCTGGGCGCGGACGCCGAGCTCGCGGACGGGGAGTGGGCCGAGCCGTGGATCTTCTCGCTGGCCGGGCCGATCTACGCGGGCACGAACGAGATCCAGCGCGACATCATCGCCGAGCGGCTGCTCGGCCTGCCGAAGGGCCGCCGCTGATGCGTTTCCTGCCGACCGACGAGCAGTCGGACTTCGCCCGTACGCTGCGCTCCCTGCTGGGCTCGGCGCAGGTCCCGGCGGCCGTACGGGCCTGGGCGGACGGGGAGTACGGGCCCGGGCTGGCGCTGCGGTCCCGGCTCGCGGGGACGGGGCTGTTCGCGCTGGCCGCGCCGGAGGCGTACGAGGGGGCGGGCCTGCTCCCGCTGGAGCTGTCGCTGGGGTTCGTGGAGCTGGGCCGGGCCGGGGTGCCGGGGCCGGTGGTGGAGAGCGCGGCCGTGTCGGTGCTGCTGTCGCAGCTGGGGGACGAGTCGCTCGCCAAGCGGTTCCTGCCGGGCCTGGTCGCGGGCGAGGCCTGGGCCACGCTGACGCTGCCGGGCGAGAGCGGCGGGGGTCCGTACGCCCTGGACGCGGACGCGGCGACGTACTGCTTCACCGTGTCGGGGGCGGCCGAGCTGTGGCCGGCCGCTGCGGGCGGGACCCTGCGGTCGACGGACCCGGCCCGGCGGCTGTCCCGCCCCGCTCCGGCCGGGGGCGAGCCGCTCGCGGCGGGACCGGCGGTGGCGCAGGCGGCGCGGGCGGCCGGGCTCTGGGCGCGGCTGCTGACGGCGGCCCAGTGCCTGGGCGTCGCCGAGGCCCTGCTGGAGCGGACGGTGGGGTACGTGAAGCAGCGCACGCAGTTCGGAGTGCCGATCGGCTCCTTCCAGGCGGTCAAGCACCGGCTGGCGGACACCCTCGTGGCGCTGGAGTTCGCCCGGCCGCTGGTGTGGGCGGCGGCGCTGTCACTGGCCCCGGGCGACGTGGCGGCGGCGAAGCTGCGCTGCGGCGAGGCGGCGTACCGCGCGGCCCTGACGGCGCTCCAGCTCCACGGTGCGGTCGGCTACACCGAGGAGCTGGACCTGTCGCTGTGGCTGCGCAAGGCACGCCCGCTGCGGGACGCGTGGGGCACCCCGTCGGAATGCCGGGCGGAGGTCCTGCGGTCGCTCACACCCGGGCGACGTGGAGGCTGACCACGTAGCTCTCCTCGACCGTCCCGTCGGGGAAGTGCGGGGCCAGCAGCTCCCGTTCCGCGGCGACGTACGCGCGGGTGCCGACCTCGCCCAGCATCAGGAAGGCGGAGTGGCTGGCGAGGTTGGCGAGGTGCGCGTCCAGCGGAACGCGCCGGGACCAGCGCACGGAGCGTGTGGCGAAACCGCCGAGCCCGCGGGGCAGCGTACGAAAGCCACTGCCCTGCGTCTCCGGCTCCTCCGGCTCCTCCGGCTCCTGCCACTTCTCCCGCTTCTCCCGCTTCTCCTGCTTCGACGGCTTCCCCTCCTGCGCCGGCTCCCCCTTCGCCCCGAAGAACGCCGCCAGGCGGGCCTCCTGTTCGGCGATCCAGGGGACGGTGGTGTCGGAGTCGTTCCACCAGATGGCGAGCGCACCGCCGGGGCGCAGCACCCGGCGGGCCTCGGGGACGGAGTGGGCCGGGTCGGTCCAGTGCCAGGCCTGGGCGTAGGTGAGGAGGTCGAACGCGCCGGTGGCCAGTGGGAGCCGGTCTCCGTCACCGCGCACGACCGGGATCCCGGCGTGCGCCCGGCGCAGCTGCGCGGCCATGCCGTCCCCGGGCTCCACGGCGACGACCTCGGCGCCGCGCTCGTGCAGCAGGGCCGTGGCCATGCCGGTACCCGCCCCCACGTCGGCCACGCGCGCCCCGACGAGCGGGCGCCCCGCGAGCTCCTCGACGGCGTCGAACAGGGCCGGCGGGTAGCCGGGCCGGTGGGCGGCGTAGGAAGCGGCTGCGGCATCGAAGGAACGGGCGCGTGTCGTCATGCGTCCATTGTTTTCGATCACACGTACCAGGCAATCAAGATCGAGGTATCAGGACATGCGCAGGACCATCACCGCCATGACACTGTGCGCCGCGGCGGCACTGCTGCTCACCGGCTGCGGGAGTGCGGAGCCCGAGCCCGCCCCGGAGGGCGGGAAGCAGCAGCCGCAGCCCGCGGCCTCGCAGAACCAGGGCCAGAACCCCTCGTCGGCTCCGGCCGCCGGCGGCGGCGCGAAGCACGAGGTGACCCTGGAGGTCGGCGGCACGGGCAAGACGGCCGTCATGTACAGCGGCATCGGCAGCGGCTTCGAGCAGCAGACCCTGCCGTGGTCGAAGTCGGGCACCGCCGAACTCACCGCCGCGGAGCAGAAGGTGGGCTACCTGGTCAGCGTGGTCCCCGGCACGATCACGGGCTCCGACGGCAAGCTCCAGCAGGCCCCCTGCACCATCAAGGTGGACGGCAAGGTGGTCGCGGAGAGCGACGGCGTCACGAACACCAAGGGCTGCTCCTACAAGATCAAGCACTAGGGTCTGTATCGAGTTGCCCCGTGGAGCAAGGAGCGGTGTTCGGTGCGTGCCCTCGGCGTGCGGGACGGATGTCCTCGTAGCGGAGCTACTAGGGCATTTGGCTCGTGCGCCGAGGGTGCGTGCCGGGCGTCGCGACGCCGCGGGGCAACTCGATACAGACCCTAGGGCCTGTATCGAGTTGCCCTGCCGTCAGATCCTGAAGCGGCGCAGGGAGACAGATCCGGACCAGGAGGCGTCGGCTGACAGGCAGCCGTCAGCGGCGAGCGCGACCCGGGTCAGTCGATCGGCTTGCCGTCGTAGCTTCCGTCGACGCAGATCCACGAGCCCCTGGTGGACTCGTATTCCACGGTCCCGCCGCCGTCCACGCACGTCTGCCCGTCGATGGCGGGCGCGACGGCTTGCACAGCAGGGGCCATGGCGCCAAGAGCGGCCAATGCAACGGCGGCGGCGAGCCCGATGAGTCGTGTACGCATCAGAACCTCCAGAAAGGACGAGCGACACGGTCGTCACCAGCCTCGCCCCGCAGCGCGTCCAGGCGCGCACCCTGTTACTCCATTCGGGTGACGACTTCGCCCCCTCCATTGCACGGGAGGCGCTCCTGGGACACGTGCTCCAGCGGCGTGCACCCGAGTGCGAGCGCAGGCTGACGCCATGGACATCAAGCCCGCTGTGACCGTAGAGCCACCGGATGACGACGGCCTGCGGAAAGTCGTGATCGACGGCAAGAGCAAGGGCAGAGTGTGGAGCCACCGCGAACTGATGAAGGTCCTGCGTCGCGCCGGCGTGGCGTCTGAGCCCGAAATCGATTGGCGCGGTGGCAGCAGCACCACGTGGCCGGCCCACACCTGGGGGCGACGCATCACCGGCGCCGTCATGGCGCTCGGCTTCCTGGCGGCTGCATGCCTGTGCACCTGGATAGGGGTGAAGGACTCCTTTGACGCCCTGACGTTCGCGGGCCGGGTGACAGGAGTCCTCTTCCTGTTCATGGCCGTCGTGGAATTGGTCGCCTTCGCGGCCGGATTCGACTATTGGCACAAGCGGAAGATGACGTACTCGGGTCCGGCCCTTCTGTTCGGAGCGCTGGTCGAATTCTTCGTCGGCTCGGTGCTGCTCTTGATGTTCGTCGCAAACAACGGCAGGCCGTCCTACATGCCGTGCCTGCTGCTGTGGATAGGCCTCGTGGTCTGCGCTTCGTGGTCTCTGTGGATACTGTGGCGCCTGCAGGTGTGGAAGGCGCTCCGCAATCCTGGCCGCATCGCGATCGGAGCGGTGGTCTCCACCGTCCTCGTCATCACCAACTTGGCCTACACGCAGATCTACCTCCCCTCCATGTCCCGTCCGCTGGTGCAGGGTACGGCTGAAATCGGAACGCCGAGCCTGAACAAGGCAGGGACGAAGATGTACCTGCGTATCCGTCTGCACCTCAAGAACTCCGGCGAGGTCCCGGTCCACATCGTCGGCAGCATCTACTGGATCCACGTCAGGGTCGCGAGCGATCCGAAAGACAAGTACAAACTGCTCAAACCCGGTGAGCTGGTCAAGCCGCCGGGGCGGGAATTGAGTCCGGGGGAGGAAATTTCGGAGGATGTGGTCGCCGAGATCAAGAACCCTGAAAGCGTCAGCTACGAAGCGGTCGCGGCCCACGTGGAGGCGTACGCGTTCAGGCAGGACAGAATGAGGATGGATTCCGATTACGAGAGGTCCGGCAAGTGGCGGGGGAAGCTCAGGGAGGAGGGAAAGGACGACGACCCGCCGAGTCCCGTGCAGGACGGCAAGGAGTACTTCAGATATCAGTCCAACATCTCCCAGAGCAGCGAGCTCTTGAATCTGACGCGCGGTCGGGAGCGTGTGACGGTCTGGTGGCTGTACCGTCGCCGGCCGGTCGTCTACGTCGATGTCGCGAGTCCGGGCGACAAGAAGGTCTTCAACTTCAAGGACCCCGAGGAGCAGAGGAAGGCCGTCGACCGATACGGTCTGGCCTTCGTGCGTGGCTCGTTGATCCAGACGCCGTACTCGGAGCTCCTCAGGGATGCCCAGGCCCAGCGCCCGAACTGACCACGGCCCCGAGGCCGGCCCCGTACCCTCGCCCCATGACGAGCAGCGCCATCAGCCTCCGCAAGGTCGAGGAGTCGGCTCCGGCCCTCGTGAACCTCTACAAGAGCGCCGGGATATCACTGCGCAAGTACGGCCTGGAGGGCGGACGCGCGGCGGTCTACCTGGTCCTGGACTACTCCGGGTCGATGCGCCCGTACTACCAGGACGGCAGCGTGCAGGCCCTCGCCGACCGAGTGCTCGGCCTGTCCGCGCATCTGGACGACGACGCCCGCGTGCCGGTGGTCTTCTTCTCCACCGAGGTCGACGCGGTGGAGGAGATCTCCCTGCCCGGGCACGAGGGCCGGGTCACCGAGATCGCCTCCCGCCTGGGCCACATGGGCAAGACCGCCTACCACGCGGCGATGGACGCGGTCATCGACCACTACCTCGACTCGGGCTCGACGGCCCCCGCCCTCGTCGTCTTCCAGACCGACGGCGGCCCGATCAACAAGCTCGCCGCCGAGAAGTACCTGTGCAAGGCGGCCCGGCTGCCGATCTTCTGGCAGTTCGTGGGCTTCGGCAACACCCGCAGCACGCAGTTCGACTTCCTGCGCCGGCTGGACGAGCTGCCGGTCCCGGCGAAACGGCCCGTGGACAACGCGGGCTACTTCCACGCGGGCCTCGACCCGCGCGCCGTACCCGACGGCGAACTGTACGACCGCCTCGTCGGGGAGTTCCCCGCCTGGCTGGCGGCGGCACGTGGTGCGGGCATCGTGCGCGCCTGACCCCGGCCCGCCGGTGCCCGCGCTTTGATGGACGTATGACGCACACCAGTTGGGCAGTCTTCGAGAAGGCGGAACCTGAGTTCGCGGCGGCCGTCCAGGGCCGTTTCGCGCAGTACCCCCACCACGTCCTGGCCACCCTCCGCAAGGACGGCTCTCCCCGGGTGGCCGGGCTGAACGTCGACATCCGGGGCGGGGAGCTGTGGCTCGGCATGATGGCCGGCTCGATGAAGGCCAAGGACCTCCAGCGCGACCCTCGCTTCGCCCTGCACACCAATCCGGGCGAGGGCGAGACGATGCCGGACGGGGACGTACGGATCTCCGGGTGCGCGGTGGAACTCGTGGACCCGCCCGAACTCCACCGGTACGCGGAGGAGACGGAGACCCCGCACCCCTTCCATCTCTTCTACGCCGACCTGACGGAGGTCGTCCACTTCGGCGTCGAGGGCGACGACCTGGTGGTGCGGGCCTGGCTCCCGGGACACGGCCTGCGCACCCAGCGCCGGGGCAACGACGACGAACCGCCGCGCGAGGACTCGGCTCCGGAGGACGAGCCGGGCGGCGGCGGGGTCACCGCCTCGGGCGCGTAGGTTCGAAGCAGCGGCCATGCCCTCGCCCAGGCCTGCGGGCAGAGGGCAGGGAGCACGCATCGAGGTGCACTTCGATCACTGCCAAGGAGTACGGACCGGCCCAGGATGCCTGCGCGGGCCTGCTCGCACGGCGGGGCGGCAAGGCGGTGGGCACGCTCCCCCTCGGCACTGGCCTCCTCGGCGGGTTCACCGCATGGGTGACCGCCTCGACCCCGACCACCCGCTGGGGCGCCACGGTCACCCAGCCCGAGTAGCCACCCAGCCGGAGCAATCCCGGCGCCGCGTCGCCCGCGGTTGCGGCATGAAGTCAGGCCTGAGCCTTCACGCCCTGGATGAACGAAAACCATGCAGCGGCCGGAAAGGTCAGGACCGGTCCGGTGCCGGACTGCTTGGTGTCGCGGACCGGGACCACGGCGGGGAGGAGGTCGCAGGCCACCTCGACGCAGTCTCCGCCCTCTCCGTTGCTGTAGGTGGACTTGCGCCAGGACAGGCCGTTCATGTCTGCGCGCATGTCGCGTACTCCTCCGCCACCGACTCGATCAGGGTCAGGGACACCTCCGGCGACAGCGCAGCGGCCCTGGCAAGATCGTATGACCTCCAGTAGCGCTGAACCAGAGCCGGATAGTCGAGCAGTTGCCCCGCGTGGGGGCCCTCCGTATAGGCCACGTCGGGCGCATCCGGGAACTGGATGATGCGCACCATCGAATTCAGGGCCCCATGGGCACCGGCCGAGAACGGCACCACCTGCGCGGTGATCCGATGAGTCCGGACGTACGACGCGATGTGCCGCAACTGGGCGGCCATCACAGCAGGCCCTCCGACCGTCGTCCGCAGCACCGACTCGTGCAGGACGACCCACATCTCGGGGGTCTCCGGATCGACGAGGAGCCGTGCGCGTTCAATACGTGCCGCGACCAGTGCCTCAACGCGCTCGGCCAGGGCGGTCGGGCTGGCCGCCCGGATCACCGCCCGGGCATAGTCCTCCGTCTGGAGCAGCCCGGGAACCAGCATGCAGGCGTACTCGTAGGTGGCCGTCGCAAGGCCTTCCAACTCGGCCACGGCGGCAAAGTACTCGATGTGCTTGGACTTGAAGGCCTTGGCCAGACGGAAGAAGTAGTCCCCCGTGTTCAGCTCCCGGTCGATGAGCTTGGCGATCTCCGGGCGCAGCCGACGCCGCCCGCTCTCCATCATCCCGACGTACGCCCCCGTGGCGAAGATCCGCTCGCCCAGCCCCTCCTGGGTCAACCCCGCCGCCTCGCGCTTCCCCCGCAGTTCCTCACGGGCGAACTCCTCCGGCGTCTGCGCCCCACCCTCGTCATTCGGCTTGGCCATGAGCCAACTCCCCCGCTTCCGCAGTGCCCTCGCTCCGCGACAAGCGTAGGCCCGGCCGCACCGGCGGTTCAGCGGAACGCATTGATACGACTACTCAACGCCACAGCGCCCGCCACCCCTGGTCGGGGACGTGGCGGGCGCTGTGCCGGGTGTTCCGTACGCCGTTGTACGGACCGCATGAGGGGGCTCCCCGGAGGGAGGGACGACGGTGCTACACCGTCAGCGAGCGGTCCGTCGGCTTGACCGGGTACGGGAGGGTGCTGCTGCCGGTCAGGAAGCGGTCCACGCCGCGGGCGGCCGAGCGGCCCTCCGCGATGGCCCAGACGATGAGCGACTGGCCGCGGCCCGCGTCGCCGGCGACGAAGACGCCGTCGACGTTGGTCGCGTAAGAGGCGTCGCGGTCGATGTTGCCGCGGGCGTCCAGCTGCACGCCGAACTGCTGGACCAGGCCGTTCGCCTGGTCGGTGCCCGTGAAGCCCATCGCCAGGGTCACCAGCTGCGCGGGGAGGACGCGCTCGGTGCCGGGCCTCTGGACGAGCTTGCCGTCGACGAACTCGACCTCGACCAGGTGCAGGGCCTTGACGTTGCCGTCCTCGTCGCCCTCGAAGTGGGTGGTGGAGACGGAGTAGACCCGCTCGCCGCCCTCCTCGTGGGCCGAGGTGACCTTGTAGAGCATCGGGAACGTCGGCCACGGCTGGTTGGCGTTCCGCTCCTCGCCCGGCTTCGGCATGATCTCCAGCTGCGTGACCGAGGCCGCGCCCTGGCGGTGGGCGGTGCCCACGCAGTCCGCGCCGGTGTCGCCGCCGCCGATGACGACCACGTGCTTGCCCTCGGCGGTGATGGGGGGCGCCATGAAGTCGCCTTCCTGCACCTTGTTCGCGAGCGGCAGGTACTCCATGGCGAAGTGGATGCCGTTCAGCTCGCGGCCCGGGACCGGCAGGTCGCGCGAGACGGTGGCGCCGGCCGCGACGACCACCGCGTCGAACCGCTTGCGCAGGTCGGTGGCCGTGATGTCACGGCCGACCTCGACACCGGTGCGGAACTTGGTGCCCTCCGCGCGCATCTGCTCGATGCGGCGGTTGATGTGCACCTTCTCCATCTTGAACTCGGGGATGCCGTAGCGGAGCAGGCCGCCGATGCGGTCCGCGCGCTCGTACACGACCACGGTGTGGCCGGCCCGGGTCAGCTGCTGGGCGGCGGCCAGGCCGGCCGGGCCCGAGCCGATCACGGCGACGGTCTTTCCGGACAGGCGCTCCGGGGCCTGCGGGGTGACGTCCCCGTTGTCCCACGCCTTGTCGATGATCGAGACCTCGACGTTCTTGATGGTGACGGCCGGCTGGTTGATGCCGAGCACGCACGCCGACTCGCACGGGGCCGGGCACAGGCGGCCCGTGAACTCCGGGAAGTTGTTCGTCGCGTGCAGCCGCTCCGACGCCGCCGCCCAGTCGTCACGGTAGGCGTAGTCGTTCCACTCGGGGATCAGGTTCCCGAGCGGGCAGCCGTTGTGGCAGAACGGGATGCCGCAGTCCATGCAGCGGCCGGCCTGCTTGCTGATGATCGGCAGCAGCGAGCCCGGGACGTAGACCTCGTTCCAGTCCTTCAGCCGGTCGGCGACGGGACGGGAGCAGGCGGTCTCGCGCGTGGTGGTGAGGAAGCCCTTCGGGTCAGCCATTGGTCGCCGCCTCCATCATCTTCTCCGTGGTCTCGGATTCCGAGAGTCCGGCGAGCTCAGCGGCGTCCTTGGCGGCGAGCACTGCCTTGTACGTGGTCGGGATGATCTTGCTGAAGCGGTCCACCGCGGCGGACCAGTCAGCCAGGAGCTTCGCGGCCACGGTCGAGCCGGTCTCCTCCTCGTGGCGGCGCACCACATCGTGCAGCCACTGCTTGTCCGCGTCGGACAGGGCCTCGACGGCGCCCGCGTTGCCGACGTTGACGTTGTGCGGGTCGAGGTCGATGACGTACGCGACGCCGCCCGACATGCCGGCCGCGAAGTTGCGGCCCGTCTCGCCCAGGACGACCGCCGTGCCGCCGGTCATGTACTCGCAGCCGTGGTCGCCCACGCCCTCCGAGACGACCAGGGCGCCGGAGTTGCGGACGCAGAAGCGCTCGCCGGTGCGGCCGCGCAGGAACATCTCGCCGCCGGTGGCTCCGTAGCCGATGGTGTTGCCGGCGATGGTGGAGTACTCGGCGAGGTGGTCGGCGGCGCGGTCCGGGCGGACCACGATGCGGCCGCCGGAGAGGCCCTTGCCGACGTAGTCGTTGGCGTCGCCCTCCAGGCGGAGGGTGACTCCCTTGGGGACGAAGGCGCCGAAGGACTGGCCGGCGCTGCCGGTGAACGTCAGGTCGATGGTGTTGTCGGGCAGGCCCGCACCGCCGAACCTCTTGGTGACGTGGTGGCCGAGCATCGTGCCGACGGTCCGGTTGATGTTCCGGATGGCGACCTGGGCGCGGACCGGCTGGGCGGCCTCGGCGGACTCGGCGTTCAGCGCGTCGGCCGCGAGCTCGATGAGCTCGTTGTCGAGGGCCTTCTCCAGACCGTGGTCCTGCTCGATCAGGGCGTGGCGGACCGCGCCCTCGGGCAGCTCGGGCACGTAGAAGAGCGGCTCCAGGTCGAGACCCTGCGCCTTCCAGTGCGTGACGGCCTTGGTGGTGTCGAGGAGCTCGGCGTGGCCGACGGCCTCTTCGATCGTACGGAAGCCCAGCTCGGCGAGGAGCTCGCGCACCTCCTCCGCGATGAACTCGAAGAAGTTCACGACGAACTCGGGCTTGCCGGAGAAGCGGTCCCGCAGGACCGGGTTCTGCGTGGCGATGCCGACCGGGCAGGTGTCCAGGTGGCAGACGCGCATCATGACGCAGCCGGAGACGACGAGCGGCGCGGTCGCGAAACCGAACTCCTCGGCGCCGAGCAGCGCGGCGATGACCACGTCGCGGCCGGTCTTGAGCTGGCCGTCGGTCTGGACGACGATGCGGTCGCGCAGGCCGTTGAGCAGCAGGGTCTGCTGGGTCTCGGCGAGGCCGAGCTCCCAGGGGCCGCCCGCGTGCTTGAGCGAGGTGAGCGGGGAGGCACCCGTACCGCCGTCGTGCCCGGAGATCAGGACGACGTCCGCGTGGGCCTTGGAGACACCCGCGGCGACCGTGCCGACGCCGACCTCGGAGACCAGCTTCACGTGGATGCGGGCGACCGGGTTGGCGTTCTTGAGGTCGTGGATCAGCTGGGCCAGGTCCTCGATGGAGTAGATGTCGTGGTGCGGCGGCGGGGAGATGAGGCCGACGCCCGGGGTGGAGTGCCGGGTCTTGGCGACCCACGGGTAGACCTTGTGGCCGGGCAGCTGGCCGCCCTCGCCGGGCTTGGCGCCCTGCGCCATCTTGATCTGGATGTCGTCCGCGTTGACCAGGTACTCGCTCGTCACACCGAAGCGGCCGGAGGCGACCTGCTTGATGGAGGAGCGGCGCGCCGGGTCGTACAGGCGGTCCGGGTCCTCGCCGCCCTCACCGGTGTTGGACTTGGCGCCCAGCTGGTTCATGGCGATGGCGAGGGTCTCGTGCGCCTCCTTGGAGATGGAGCCGTACGACATGGCGCCGGTGGAGAAGCGCTTGACGATCTCGGAGACCGGCTCGACCTCGTCGATCGAGATCGACGCGCGGTCGGACTTGAAGCCGAACAGGCCGCGGAGCGTCATCAGGCGCTCGGACTGCTCGTTCACGCGGTCCGTGTACTGCCGGAAGATGTCGTACCGGCGGTTGCGGGTGGCGTGCTGGAGGCGGAAGACGGTCTCCGGGTCGAACAGGTGCGGCTCGCCCTCGCGGCGCCACTGGTACTCGCCGCCGATCTCCAGCGCGCGGTGCGTGGCGGCGACGCCGGAGGCCGGGTACGCCTTGGCGTGGCGGGCGGCCACCTCCTTGGCGATGGCGTCCAGGCCGGCGCCGCCGATCTTGGTGGCGGTGCCGTTGAAGTAGGTCTCGACGAACTCGGCGTTCAGGCCGACGGCCTCGAAGACCTGGGCGCCGCGGTAGGAGGCGACGGTGGAGATGCCCATCTTGGACATGACCTTCAGGACGCCCTTGCCGAGCGCGTAGATCAGGTTCTTGATGGCCTGCTCCGGCTCCAGGCCGGACAGGAAGGTACCGGCGCGCAGCAGGTCCTCGACGGACTCCATGGCCAGGTACGGGTTGACCGCGGCGGCGCCGTAGCCGATGAGCAGGGCGACGTGGTGGACCTCGCGGACGTCGCCGGCCTCGACCAGCAGGCCCACCTGGGTGCGCTGCTTGGTGGCGATGAGGTGGTGGTGCACGGCGGCGGTGAGCAGCAGCGACGGGATCGGCGCGTGCTCGGCGTCGGAGTGGCGGTCCGAGAGGACGATCAGGCGGGCGCCGCTCGCGATGGCCGCGTCGGCCTCGGCGCGGATCTCCTCGATCCGGGCGGCGAGCGCCTCGCCGCCGCCGGAGACCCGGTAGAGGCCGGAGAGCGTGGCGGCCTTCATGCCGGGCATGTCGCCGTCGGCGTTGATGTGGATGAGCTTGGCCAGCTCGTCGTTGTCGATCACCGGGAAGGGCAGGGTGACGCTGCGGCAGGATGCCGCGGTCGGCTCCAGCAGGTTGGACTGCGGGCCGATCGAGGACAGCAGCGAGGTGACGAGCTCCTCGCGGATGGCGTCCAGTGGCGGGTTGGTGACCTGCGCGAACAGCTGGGTGAAGTAGTCGAAGAGCAGCCGGGGCCGCTCGGACAGGGCCGCGATCGGGGAGTCCGTGCCCATGGAGCCGAGGGGCTCGCCGGCGGTACGGGCCATCGGCGCGAGGATGACGCGCAGCTCTTCCTCGGTGTAGCCGAAGGTCTGCTGGCGGCGGGTGACCGAGGCGTGCGTGTGCACGATGTGCTCGCGCTCGGGCAGGTCCGTCAGCTCGATCTCGCCGGTCTCCAGCCATTCGGCGTAGGGGGCGGCGGAGGCGAGCTCGTTCTTGATCTCGTCGTCCTCGACGATCCGCTTCTGGGCGGTGTCGACGAGGAACATCTTGCCGGGCTGGAGGCGGCCCTTGCGGACGACCTTGGCCGGGTCGATGTCGAGGACGCCGACCTCGGAGCCGAGGACGACGAGGCCGTCGTCGGTGACCCAGTAGCGGCCGGGGCGCAGGCCGTTGCGGTCGAGGACCGCGCCGACCTGGGTGCCGTCGGTGAAGGTGACGCAGGCGGGGCCGTCCCAGGGCTCCATCAGCGTGGAGTGGTACTGGTAGAAGGCGCGGCGGGCCGGGTCCATGGAGGTGTGGTTCTCCCACGCCTCCGGGATCATCATCAGCACGCTGTGCGGCAGCGACCGGCCGCCGAGGTGGAGCAGCTCCAGGACCTCGTCGAAGGAGGCCGAGTCGGAGGCGTCCGGGGTGCAGATGGGGAAGATGCGGTCGAGCGCGCCCTCGCCGAAGACGGTGGACGCGAGCTGGGACTCGCGGGCCTTCATCCAGTTGCGGTTGCCCTTGACCGTGTTGATCTCGCCGTTGTGCGCGACGAAGCGGTACGGGTGGGCGAGCGGCCACGAGGGGAAGGTGTTCGTGGAGAACCGGGAGTGGACCAGGGCGAGCGCCGAGGCGAAGCGGCGGTCGGACAGGTCCGGGAAGAAGGGCTCCAGCTGGCCGGTGGTCAGCATGCCCTTGTAGACGATGGTGCGGGCGGAGAGCGACGGGAAGTACACGCCGGCCTCGCGCTCGGCGCGCTTGCGCAGCACGAACGCCTTGCGGTCCAGCTCGATGCCGGTCGTGCCGTTGGCCACGAAGAGCTGGCGGAAGGCGGGCATGGTGGCGCGGGCGCCGTTGCCGAGCAGGTCGGGGGTGACCGGGACCTCGCGCCAGCCGAGGACCGTGAGGTTCTCCTCGGCGGCGATGGCCTCGATCCGCTCCGCGGCGACGGCCTGTGCGGTGCCGTCGGCGGGGAGGAAGGCGATGCCGACGGCGTAGGCGCCGGCCTCGGGGAGCTCGAATCCGGCGACCTCGCGCAGGAAGGCGTCCGGCACCTGGGACAGGATTCCCGCGCCGTCGCCGGAGTCCGGCTCGGAGCCGGTGGCGCCACGGTGCTCGAGGTTCCGCAGGACGGTCAGGGCCTGCTCAACGAGGGTGTGGGTGGCCTCGCCGGTGAGGTTCGCCACGAATCCGACGCCGCAGGCGTCCTTCTCGTTGCGCGGGTCGTACATGCCCTGCTGGGCGGGGCGACCGTCCATGGGCGACCAGGCGGTGTTCAGGCCGGTCGCGGAGTGCGTGGATGCGGAACGCATCGGCTCTCCCGTCGTCGTCGTGGCATATGTGCATAGCCGAGGGACGACGTTGGCCCTCTGCGAAATTTCGTGCAGATTACATGATGACGACTATCCCGAGAAGCGGATATGCCATTCCAGCATGCGGACACTGCGCGAGGCAGAAAGAGGGGACTTTCACGGCGCTCTACGGGCGGATCGCGGGGTGTCGCGGGGGTATCGCGAGGTGTCCCGGCTGTCGCGGCGTATCGCGTGGGGCGAAGGTCCCGGTACAGGGCGGGCATCGTTGCCCACCCGGAGTCCTGGAGTGATGCCCGGCGGACACAGGATCGAAACCGCCGGGTAACGGACTAATTATGTTGCGTCCTGCATAGTGTCTCACTCTCAGGCCGGTCAGCCTATGGCTCCGCCGATCCAGGTCCCCAGGACGTACGTCACACCGGCGGCCGCGCCGCCGAGCAGCAGCTGGCGCAGGCCGCTGTACCACCAGGACCGGGCGGTGACCCGGGCGACGACCGCGCCGCAGGCGAAGAGCCCGGCCAGCGCGAGCAGCACCGCGGGCCACAGGGCCGTGGCGCCGAGCAGGTAGGGCAGTACGGGGAGCAGGGCGCCCAGCGCGAAGGACCCGAAGGAGGAGACGGCGGCGACGAGCGGCGACGGCAGGTCGTCGGGGTCGATGCCGAGCTCCTCGCGGGCGTGGATCTCCAGCGCCTGCTCGGGGTCCCGGGACAGCTGCATGGCGACCTCGCGGGCGAGCGCCGGCTCGACGCCGCGGGAGACGTAGAGCTCGGCCAGCTCCTCCATCTCGTCGACGGGGTGCTTGCGCAGCTGCTGCCGTTCGACGTCGAGCTCGGCGAGGACCAGCTCGCGCTGCGAGGCCACGGAGGTGTACTCGCCGGCGGCCATCGAGAAGGCTCCGGCGGCGAGGCCGGCGAGGCCGGTGATCACGACGATCTGCGGGGCGACGGCTCCGCCGGCCACGCCGGTCATGAGGGCGAGGTTGGAGACGAGCCCGTCCATCGCGCCGAAGACGGCCGGCCGCAGCCATCCACCGTTGACGTCGCGGTGGGTGTGGTTGTCGCGGTGCGCGGTGTGCAGCGGTGCATCGATGTCGATGATGGACATGCGTGTCGCCTCCCCTTGTCTCCCCATGGGTGCGAACGGACGCTGCGACACGTCCCGCTCCCCCTGAACGCCTCGAAACTACGCACGATTTTCCTGGCCCGCCAGCAAGGAAGGCCGTACTTACCTGCGGTTTTGCGGGTCGGCGACCGGGTGACGCCGATGTTCCCGGGGTGTTTCGCGGCGCGCGACAAACCACATGACATGGCACAAATCCCCCAAGGGCTCATGATGAGCACCATCCACGTGGGAAGGCGCGCCATGGAGCCGGTGAAGCAGATTGCATGCAATCCGCAGGTCCTCCTCGAACGGGCCAGGGGCGCGCTTCTGGGACTCGCGGTGGGCGACGCGCTCGGCGCCCCCGCGGAGAACATGAAGCCGTCGGAGATCCGGGCGAAATGGGGCCGCATCGAGGGCTTCGTGACGGAGGACCCCGCGGGCACGGACGACACCGAGTACGCGATCTTCTCGGGGCTGCTCCTGGCCCGCCACGGCTCGGCGCTCACCGTCTCCCACGTCGAGCGGGCGTGGCACCACTGGATCGCGGACCTCGACGAAGGCCCGTTCCGCGGGGCGGGGTTCTCGGAGCGCGGCACGCTGGAGAACCTCCGCCGGGGCCTGGCGGCGCCCATCTCGGCCCAACACCGGCACGCGTGGTCGGACGGGCTGGCCATGCGGGCCGCGCCGTTCGGGGTGTTCGCGGCGGGGCGGCCCGCCGAGGCGGCGCGGCTGGTCGCCATCGACGGCACGGTCAGCCACGAGGGCGAGGGCATCTACGGCGGCCAGGCGGTCGCGGCGGGCGTGGCCGCGGCCATGGCGGGCGGCAGCCCGGCCTCCGTCGTCTCCGCCGCCCTCTCGGTCATCCCGTCGGACTCCTGGACGGCCCGCTCCCTGCGCCGGGCGGTCACCGCGGCCCCGCGCGGGGAGCGGGCCGTGCGCTCGGCGGTGGTCATCGGCGGCTACCCCTGGACGGACCTGGCGCCGGAGGCGGTGGGCCTCGCCTTCGGCGCGTTCGCCGCGTCCGGCGGCGACTTCGCCGCCTCCGTCCTCACCGCCGTGAACATGGGCCGCGACGCCGACACCACGGCCGCGGTGGCGGGCGCCCTGGCCGGCGCGACGTCGGGCGCCTCGGCGATCCCCACCGCCTGGGGCACGGCGATCGGCCCGGTACGCGGCAGCTGCCTGCCGTCGATGCGGGGCTATCACGTCCTGGACATCGCGGACCTCCTCACCCCGGAATACGAGGCCGCCCGATGACCCCACCGCCCGACCCCGCATACCCCGGCCCCTCCCCGACCGGCGCCGCCCGCAACCGGAGCCCGGAGCCCGGGCAGGCCGTCGGGGCCCCCGACGCCGACCGGGCCCCGGGGGCCCCGCCCCGGCCCGCACCGGCGGAACCCCGGACAGGCCCGCCAGACCTCACCACCCCCGGGCCGCAGGCCCCCGCAGCACCCCCACCGGCGAACCCGGCCACCCCGGCAAGCCTCGGGCCGGAGCCCGTAACGGCGGAACCCCAGACAGACCCGCCAGACCTCACCACCCCCGGGCCGCAGGCCCCCGCAGCACCCCCACCGGCGAACCCGGCCACCCCGGCAAGCCTCAGGTGGGAGCCCGTACCGGCGGGCCCGGCCCACCGGTCGGACCTCGGGGCGGGCACTGCGGCCCCGGCCGCCCCCGCCCCCGGCCCCGGTGTGGCGCAGCCGCGGTCCGTAACGGCCTACCTCCGGCCGGGCCCGGCCGGGCCGACTGCCCTCTGGTCCGGGGTCGCCCGGGTGCTGGAGACCAGGGCAGGGTGCGTACCGGCCGGGCTCCCGGCCGGGCAGGGGTCCAGGGGCCTGCCCCTGGTTTCGGGAAGGGGCGGGGCGGGGAACGACCCGGCCCCCGCACCCCCGCTCCGCACCGTGATCCACCCCGCCGAGCACCCCGCCGAGCACCCCGCAGGGACCCCGGCACGCCACGACGGCCGCCGCCGCCCCATCGAAGGCCTCCTCCTCGGGCTCGCCGCAGGCGACGCGGCCGGCTGGCCCGCGGCCCGCCACCGCGCCAGCCGGATGCCCGAGTGGACCCGCCGCCTCACCCGCGAGCTCGACACCTTCGCCGAGCAGAACGCCACCACCACCCTCCCCGTCCCCATCGCCCTCAACCAGCCCCCGGAGCCGCTGCGGCTCGGCCCGTCCGACGACGCCGAATGGGCCGCCTTCGTGGCCGAATCCGTACTCACCGCCGCTGGCGTCCTCCTCAGCGACCTCTCCCGCTCCCGCCGCATGCGCGCCGCCATCGACCTCGCCTGGAACGCCCTCGCCTCCGAGGTCGCCGCCGCGGCGGAACGCGCACCCGAAGTCGAGTCCGCCGTCCTGCCATTGCGCGCACGGATCTCCGTACGCGCCGGCCTCGGCAACCTCGCCACCGGCCTGCGCCCGCCCGCCACCGGCCACGACAACCCGCACTACTTCGACGACGCCGCCTGCGTCCGCGCCTGCGTCCTCGCCGTCGTCCACCCCGGCGACGCCGCGGCCGCCGCCGACCTCGCCGAGTTCGACGCCCGCTACACCCAGGACGGCGACGGCGTGCACGGCGCCCGCGCCATGGCCGCCGCCGTCGCCACCGCCCTCACCACCGCCGACGTCGACGCCGCCGTGGACGCCGCCCTGGCCCAGCTCCCCGCCGCCACCGAGATCGGCCGCAACGCCCGCCACGCCGTCGGACTGGCCCGCGCCCACGCGGACGGCGGGGCCTTCGCCGGCGCTTTCGCCATCGTCCCGACGCTCGAACACGAGATCGTGGACCACGTCTACAGCTACGGCATCGCAGCCGCCGAGACCGTGCCCGTGGCCCTCGCCCTCGCGACCGCCGCCCGCGGCAAGGCGACCGAGGCCGTACCGGCCGCCGCGTGCCTGTCGCGCGTCGCGGACTCCGCCCCCGCCCTCGCCGGCGCGCTCACCGGCGTGATCGGCGGCGGCGACTCGATCCCCGCCGCCTGGCGCGAGGCCTGCCGCACCCTCTCCGGCTGCGCCCTGCCCCGCCTCGCCGGCACCGACCTCGTGGAACTCGCCGCGCTCCTCGCCGGCACCGAGCTCACCTCGCCCAAGCCCGCCCCGCCGAAGCGGAGGCCGCACGCGTGAACGGCGACTTTCAGACCGGCGGCGACGCTCAGGACGTGTCGACCGCGCCTGCGCAGGCGCCTCCGGGGCAAGGTGGTAGACCTCCCGCACGCACCGGCTGCGACCAGGGTTTCCGGACAAGGAGAGTGGAATGACGCTCACATTGGAGGACCGGGCCTGCGGGGCCCTCGTCGGCGCCGCCGTCGGTGACGCGCTCGGCGGCCCCGTGGAGGGCTGGACCCCGGACCAGATCGTCGAACGGCACGGCGGCCGTGTCCACGGCATCGTCGGCCCGTGGCACGAGAACTGGCGCACGGCCCGCCCCATCGCCCCGTACCACAAGGGCGACGGACACGTCACGGACGACACCTTGATGACGCACGCGCTGGTACGGGTCTACGAGACCGTACGGGACCACCTCGACGCCTACGCCGTCGCCGAGCACCTGGTCCCCGACCTGATGTCCAACCCGCGCTGGATCCCCGAACTGGAGGCCGAGGCGCTGCCGTTGCAGCGGATCTTCCTCGCGGAGAAGTGGATGGTGGCCCGCCTGCACTACGCGCACGTCGACCCGCGCGAGGCCGGCACCGGCAACATCGTCAACTGCGGTGCGGCCATGTACATGGCTCCGGTGGGCATCGCCAACGCGGGCAACCCGGCGGGCGCCTACGCGGAGGCCCTCGACATCGCCGGCGCCCACCAGTCCTCGTACGGGCGGGAGGCGGCGGGCGTGTTCGCGGCGGCCGTGGCGGCGGCGTGCATGCCAGGGGCGACGGCGGCGAGCGTGGTGGACACGGCGCTGTCCCTGGCGAAGGACGGCACGCGGGCCGCGATCACGGCCGTCCGCGAAGCGGCCCGCGCCCACCGGGACTTCGAGTCGGCGCTCGCCCCGCTGCGGGCGGCGGTGGCCCCGTACGACTCGGTCGGTCCGGACTACCGCAACCCCTCGCTCGACGCCCGCCGCCCGTCCCGCCTCCACGCCATCGAGGAACTCCCGATCGCACTGGGGATGCTGCTCGTCGCGGACGGCCGGTACGAGGGGGCCGTGCTCGGAGCGGTCAACTACGGGCGGGACTGCGACTCCATCGCCACCATGGCGGGAGCCATCGCCGGAGCCCTGGGCGGTGAGGCCGCGGTCCCGGCCGTCTGGGCGAAGCAGGTCGCCGAGGCCAGCCGCCTGGACCTGCACGCCCCGGCCGTGACGCTGGCCGCCGTGGCCCGGGAGATCTTCGCCCACGACCGTGCCCGCCGCCGCGCCCACGAATCGGCCTTCGCCGCGATCGCCGCCCCCCGATGACCCCCTCCTCCCCCTGCGGCCCCCCTCGGGCGGAGCCTGCCACGGCTGCCGGCCGTCCCGGATCCGGATCCGCGACGACGGGTCCCGGCACGCCGGAACCGCCGTTCGGGACCGCCGCTTACCGGACGGACCCGGTCCGGGAGCGGCCCGACGGGCCCCTACCCGGTACGGCGGGAGCCGACAGGCGTCCGGCCGGACGATCGGCGGAGGCGGACGGGGTACGGCTGACCTGGGCTCAGCCCGAGGATCTCGTCGGGCACGAGTTGCGGCAGGCGGCCGAGGACGGCCGCGACCCGGGCCCCGCCCTGCGGGCCTGGTCCGCCGCGGGCGGTCACCCGGCGCCCGAGCGCGCCGGGGCCTCCCCCGCCCCGGCACCCCCGCACCTGCGTGCGCTGGCGACCCGTCTGCTGGACGAACTCGCCGGCCTCCCCTCCCCGTTGTCCGCCGACGAGCCGACCTCCTG
Organism: Streptomyces sp. NPDC060232; assembly: GCF_042726555.1. Taxonomy (NCBI): domain Bacteria; kingdom Bacillati; phylum Actinomycetota; class Actinomycetes; order Kitasatosporales; family Streptomycetaceae; genus Streptomyces; species Streptomyces sp. NPDC060232. The sequence goes on from NZ_JBHXAG010000010.1 coordinate 238,044, forward strand.
GGCCGCCATCGTCGCCTCCCGCCCGCAGGCCGCGGCGACGGCCCGCTCCCCCAAGCCGCCGCCCGTACCGTCCGCCGAGCCGCCGGACACCCGCCCCGGGCGTACGGCCACGGGCCGGGGGCCCCGGCCCGGCGGCCAGGCCCCCCATCCCCTACCGGGCCACCCGCCCACGGGCCCGGCCCCGGGAGCCGAGGACGAGGCCCGGCCCGCCACCCGCCCCAGGCGGTACGAAACCGCCCACCCGGCGGCCCGGGCCCACGCCCAGGGGCCCCAGGCCCCACCGCAGGGCCCCGGCAGCCGCACCGGCCAGGGGCCTGCGGGCTCGGTCCCGGCAGCCGCCTGCGAGGCGGGACCCACGCGGGTCCCGGACGGCGCCCGCCTCGGACCCGTGGATCGGCCGCAGGCCATGGCCGGGGGCGGGCAGGTCGTCCCCCGAAGCGAGGACTCGGGACCCGGACCCGGACCCGGACCCGGGCTACGGCGGCGGCTTGAGGCTGCTTGGGTCGGGCGGGCCGTCGGGTGCCTGCTCGGCAAGCCCGTCGAGAAGCTGCCCCTCGACGGGATCCGGGCGCTGGCCCGCGCCGCGGGCAACTGGCCGCTGGACGACTGGTTCACCGCCCGCGGCGTCCCCGCGGAACTGCTGGCCGCGTACCCCTGGAACCGCCGCTCCGCCCCCACCTCCCTCGCCGAGAACATCGACGGCATGCCCGAGGACGACGACCTCAACTACCCGCTGCTGAACCTGCGCCTGCTCCAGCGCTTCGGCAGGTCCTTCACCACCGCCGACGTCGCCCGCCTGTGGCTCGACGAGCTGCCCGCCGGCCGTACCTTCACCGCCGAGCGCGTCGCGTACCGCAACCTCCTCCTCGGCCTGGAGCCCCCCGCCACCGCCACCCACCACAACCCCTTCCGCGAGTGGATCGGCGCCCTCATCCGCGCCGACGTGCACGGCTGGACCAACCCCGGCGACCCGGCCGCCGCCGCGGCCCAGGCCTACCGGGACGCCGCCCTGACCCACACCGGCAACGGTGTCTACGCCGCCCTCTTCGTCGCCGCCGCCACCGCCCACGCCGCCACCGGCCGCGCGGACGTCCACGCCGCCCTGCGCGCCGGGCTGGCCGCCGTACCGCCGCGCTCCCGCCTCGCCGAGGCGATCCGCTTCGGGATCCGCACGGCCACCGAGGAGGCCGACTTCGACCCCGTCGTCGACCGGCTGCACGCCCGCTACGGGCACTACCACTGGGTCCACGCCGTCCCGAACACCGCCCTGATCGCCGCCGCCCTCACCCACGCCGACGGCGACTTCACCCGTTCCGTCTGCCGGGCCGTGTCCGGCGGTTGGGACACCGACTCCAACGGCGCCACCGCCGGCGCCCTCGCCGGGCTGCTCGCCGGCTCCCCGCACCGGATCCCGCACCGCTGGACCGCCCCTCTCAAGAACCGCCTCGCCACCACCGTCCCCGGCTTCGACGGCATCGGTTTCGACACCCTCGCCCACCTCACCGCACAGGAGGCAGCACGCTCATGACGGCCATCGCCGTGCTCGGCAGTACCAACATGGACCTCGTCGCCTACGTCCCCAAAGCCCCTCTCCCCGGGGAGACGGTCACCGGCCGCGCCTTCCGTACCGTCCCCGGCGGCAAGGGCGCCAACCAGGCCGTCGCCGCCGCCCGCTCCGGCGGGAAGGTGGTGATGATCGGCGCGGTCGGGGCCGACGAGTTCGGCGTACGGCTGCGCTCCGCGCTCACCGCCGCCGGCGTCGAGACGGCGGGTCTGCGCACCGTCGAAGGCGCCAGCGGTACCGCGCACATCACGGTGGACGACGAGGGCGGCAACCGCATCGTCGTCATCCCGGGCGCGAACGGCAGCGTCACCGGCCTGGAAGCGGGCGACGAGGCCCGGATCGCCGCCGTCGGCGCCCTCCTCCTCCAGCTGGAACTCCCCCTGCCGGCCGTGCTCGCCGGCGCCCGCGCCGCCCGCGCGCACGGAGTCCGTACGGTGCTCACCCCGGCCCCCGTCCAGCCTCTGCCCGCCGAGCTCCTCGCCGCCACCGACCTCCTGGTGCCCAACGAGCACGAGGCGGCCGCCCTGACCGGCCTGACCGACCCCCGGCAGGCCGCCGAGGCACTGCTGGCCACCGTGCCCGAGGTGGTGATCACCCTCGGCGCGGCCGGCGTCCTCCACGCGGCGCGCGGCCGGGACCCACTGGCCGTGCCCGCGCCCCGGGTCCGCGCCGTGGACACCACCGCGGCCGGTGACACCTTCGTCGGGGCCCTGGCCGTGGCCCTGGGCGAGGGCCGGCCGATGCCCGAGGCGCTGCGCTGGGCCTCGGCGGCGGCCGCGCTCTCGGTGCAACACCACGGCGCCCAGGACTCGATGCCGACCCGCGCCGAGACCGACTCCTTCGCCCTGGCCGGCTGGGAAGCGGACAACGGAGCCGGGGCCACCCCGTGACCCCGGACGGGCCCGGCGGCTCGGCCGCGCTGCCCGCCGGCCTGGAGCTGGACCTGGTGGACCCGGGTACGGCCGGCCGCGGCGCGGCGGGGAAGTCCGCGCCGGCGTCGGGCGCGCGGGCGGCGGCGTACTCCGCGGGGGCCGGGGGTGTGTCGGGGCGATCCCCGCAGGGCGCCGAACGCACCGCCGCCGCACCTTCCGACCCTGGGCACCGTTCGGCGCCCGAGGAGACGCCCCGGCGCGCGCCCGGCCCCACCGAAGCCCCCGGCCCCACCGAAGCCCCCGCGACCACACCCGACCCCGCCGACTCCGCCCAGCCCGCCGGCGCCCGGCCAGGGCAGGGGCCGCAGGGGCCACTGCGCGGGCTGCGGGTGCTCGACCTCGCGACGCTCTTCGCCGGGCCGCTCGCCGCGACCCTGCTCGGCGACTTCGGCGCCGAAGTCGTCAAGGTCGAGCACCCGGCCGTCCCCGACCCCTCCCGCGGTCACGGCCCCGCCAAGGACGGGATCGGCCTGTGGTGGAAGCTGCTCGGCCGCAACAAGCGGACCGTCACCCTCGATCTGTCCACCCCCGGCGGCCGGGACACCCTGCTGCGGCTCGCCGCCACCGCCGACGTGGTCATCGAGAACTTCCGCCCCGGCACCCTGGAGCGGTGGGGCCTGGGCTGGCCCGAACTGTCCGCCGCCAACCCGCGCCTGGTCCTGGCCCGCGTCACGGCCTTCGGCCAGCAGGGGCCGTACGCCCACCGCCCCGGCTTCGGCACCCTCGCCGAGGCCATGAGCGGCTTCGCCTCGGTCACCGGGGAGCCGGACGGCCCGCCGACCCTGCCGCCTTTCGGGCTGGCCGACTCCATCGCCGCGCTCACCTGCGCGTACGCCGTGATGACGGCGCTCGCCGGACGCGACCGCACCGGGCACGGGCAGGTCGTGGACCTGGCCATCATCGAGCCGATCCTCACCGTGCTCGGCCCGCAGCCGCTCTGGTACGACCAGCTGGGCTACGTCCAGCCGCGCACCGGCAACCGCTCCGCCAACAACGCCCCCCGCAACACCTACCGCAGTGCCGACGGCCGCTGGCTGGCGGTCTCCGCCTCCGCCCAGTCCATCGCCGAGCGCGTGATGCGGCTGGTGGGCCGGCCGGAGCTGATCGCCGAGCCGTGGTTCGCGACCGGCGCCGGGCGGGCCCGGCACGCCGACGTCCTCGACGAGGCGGTCGGCGGCTGGATCGCCCGCCACAAGGCGGAGGAGGTCGTCTGCGCCTTCGAGGACGCCGAGGCGGCCGTCGCGCTGGTCTACGACGTCCGCGACGTGATGGCCGATCCGCAGTTCGCGGCCCTCGACACGGTGACCGAGATCGAGGATCCGGAGCTGGGCCCCCTGCGGATGCAGAACATCCTCTTCCGGCTGTCCGAGACCCCCGGCGGGATCCGCTGGGCGGGCCGCCCGCACGGCGCGGACACGACCGAGGTGCTGGCCGAGCTCGGACTGACCGGGCCCGAGATCGCCGCGTTGCGGACCGAGGGGGCACTGTGATCCTGACCTGGCTGTACGCGCCCGGCGACCGCCCCGCGGTGGTCGCCAAGGCGCTGGCCTGCGGGGCCGACGCCGTCATCGTCGACCTGGAGGACGCGGTGGCGGCCTCCCGCAAGGAGTACGCCCGCGCCGCCACCGTCGAGCTGCTCGCCGAGCGGCCCGCGGTCCCCGTCCACGTCCGCGTCAACGGCCTCGACTCCCCGTGGGGCGGCGCCGACCTCACCGCGCTCGCCGGGCTGCGCGGGCTCGCGGGACTGCGGCTGCCCAAGATCACCGCCCCGGAGCAGATCGCCGTGGCCGCCGACCGCACCGGCGGGGTGGGGCTGCACGCCCTGCTGGAGTCGGCGCTGGGAGTGGAGCGCGCCTACGAGATCGCCCGCGCGCACCCGGCCCTGCGCGGGCTCTCCCTCGGCGAGGCGGACCTGCGGGCGGACCTGGCGGCCAGCGCGGAGGAGGGTCTGGACTGGTGCCGCTCCCGGGTGGTGGTCGCGGCGCGCGCCGCCGGGCTGGCGCCCCCGGCCCAGTCGGTGTTCCCCGACATCCGCGACCTGGAGGCGTTGGCGGTCTCCTGCGCGCGCGGCCGGTCCCTCGGCTTCCTCGGCCGGGCAGCGATCCACCCGCGCCAGCTGCCGGTGATCGAGCGGTCCTACCTACCGGCGCCCGAGGAGGTGAGCGCCGCGGTGGAGGTGCTCGGCGCGGCCCGGGCCGCGCCGGGCGCGCTGGCCCTTCCCGACGGCCGGTTCGTGGACCCGGCGATCGTGGCGTCGGCGCACCGCACCCTGGCGCTGGCCGCGCGGACCCCGGCCCGTTGACCCCCGCCTCCCGGCCGCACCCCTGCGCCGGCCGCGCGGGGACCGGTCGCGGAGCACCCGGCCGCCCGGCCCGGCCTCCGGAGCGAACTCCGGCCCCCGGCGGACGCGCGCCACGCCCTTGCGCTCGCCGCGCAGATCCGGTCGGTGCAGTCGGTGCACCCCGCCGCACGCCCCGCGCCCTTGCGCCCGCCGTGCGGGGCCCGTCGCGACGTGCCGCGCGCCTCTGCGCTCGCGGGGTGGGGCCGGGTCCCGAGGGTGCTCCGGACGGCGCTCGGCCGGCGTACGGAACGTCGCGAGGGGGGTGCCGCGTGGTACGCGGCACCCCCCTCGCGACGTTCCGCGGTCAGGCCTTGTCGGCCTCCGGGGCCTCGGCGTCGACGGCCGGCTTGCGCAGGTCGGCCTTGACGGCTCCCTCCCGCACCTCGGCGTCGGCGCGCGGGGCGCGGGTCGGCAGGGAGTCCTTCGGCTCGGCGCCGGCCTCGGACTCGGCCGTGGCGTCCGTCGTGCCCCCGGCCTTGTCGTCGGACGTGGCCTCGGCCTTGGCCTCGCGCTCGTCCTTGCCGTCCCCGCCGGAGGCGTCCGGCTCGACGACCTCCTCACGGCCCGGCCGCAGCTTCGCGGAGAGCACGAAGTAGACGACGGCGAGCACGAAGACGAAGATCGAGGTCCACACGTTCAGCCGGACACCGAGGATGTGGTGCGCCTCGTCGACCCGCATGTACTCGATCCAGCCGCGGCCGACGCAGTACGCGGCCACGTACAGGGCGAACGCCCGCCCGTGGCCGAGCTTGAAGCGGCGGTCGGCCCAGATCACCAGGAACGCGACGCCGACGCACCACAGCGACTCGTACAGGAAGGTCGGGTGGTAGGTCCCGGCGTCCCTGTTCGGGCCGGCGCTGATCTCGACCGCCCACGGCAGGTCGGTGGCCCGGCCGTAGAGCTCCTGGTTGAACCAGTTGCCCCAGCGGCCGCAGGCCTGGGCCAGCGCGAGGCCCGGGGCCAGGGCGTCGGCCCAGGCCGGCAGCGGGATGCCGCGCAGCCGGCAGCCGATCCAGGCACCCACCGCGCCCAGCGCGATCGCGCCCCAGATGCCGAGGCCGCCCTCCCAGATCTTGAAGGCGTCGACCCAGTTGCGGCCCTCGCCGAAGTAGAGCTGGTAGTCGGTGATCACGTGGTAGAGGCGACCGCCGACCAGCCCGAACGGCACCGCCCACACGGCGATGTCCGCGACCGTGCCCGGCTTTCCGCCGCGCGCGATCCAGCGCCTGTTGCCGAGCCAGACGGCGACGAAGACGCCGATGATGATGCAGAACGCGTAGCCGCGGAGCGGGATCGGTCCGAGATGGATCACGCCGGTCGACGGACTGGGGATGTAAGCAATGTCCATGGCAGACCTGACGCTACCCTGCCGGACGGTGCGTACCGCAACCCGCCCGGCAGGGTCGAAACCAAATCCAGACCTGGATCGGCGGAAGTCAGTCCCCCGAGGAGCCGTTCCCGGTGCCGCTCACGGCCCCGCTCGCGGTGCCGCCCCCCGACCTGCCGCCGGAGCCGTTCGCGGTGCCGCTCACGGAGCTGTTCGCGGTGCCCTTCGAGGACGTGGACGCCGTCCTCGACGCCGACGGTGAGGCCTTCGCCCCGCCCTTCCCGGTGTCCTTCCCGGCCTCCTTCTCCTTCCCCGCGCCCTTGGCCCCGGCTCCGCCGGAGCCCTTCGCGGCCGCCTCCACCTGCTGCTTCAGCTTCTGCGGGGTCAGCGGGTCGGCCTCGGAGAAGATGTCCTTGCCGTCGAGCAGCACGGTCGGCGTGCCTCGGAAGTTCCCGGCGGCGAAGGCCTCGTGCGACTTGCCCACCCAGCTGTTGTGCGTGCCGTCCTCGACGCACTTGCGGAACTCGGGGGTGTCCAGCCCCTCGACCTTGCCCGCCAGCTCCAGCAGCTTGGCGTTCTTGCCGTAGGCGTCGTCGACCTCCTGCGGCTGGTTCTGGAAGAGGACGTCGTGGTACTCGGCGAACTTGCCGGCGTCCTGCGCGCAGGCCGCCGCGTTGGCGCCCTTCAGGGAGCCGCTGCCGCCCATGTTCCCGTCGATGAGCGTGACCAGGTGGTAGTCCACCTTGAGCAGGCCCTTGGCTTCCAGCTCGTGGATGGTGTCCCGGTAGTTGTCCTCGAAGGACTTGCAGGCGGGGCAGCGGAAGTCCTCCCACACGGTGAGGGTGGACTTCGCCTCGGGCTTGCCCGTCTGGATGGCGAGAGCGTCCTTGCCGGTGGCGCCGGAGGGGGCGACCACCGGGCCCGCCGAGTCGGACTTGTCGCCCTTGCCGGCGTTGGCCGCGATCACGCCCACGACCGTCGCCAGGCCCAGGACGCCGACCACCGCCGCCGCCACGATCAGGGTCCGCCGGCGCTTGTCCCGGGTCTTCTGCCGCTCGCGCTCCGCTTGGAGTCGCTCCCGGGCCGATCGTTTCGTCGCATCGCGGTTCGCACCGTCGTTCTTCTCGCTCACGCTCCGCCAAACGAAGCAGGGAGGCACTCGCGTGCCTCCCTGCCGGCCATTCCACCCGATCGGACTACAGAACCCGATCGGGTGTCCGGTTTGTCTCAGCCTCTGCGGACTGCGCCTCAGCCCCTGCGGACACCCTGCGCGAGCTCTCCCGCCAGCGCCCGTACGGCGTCCAGCCCGGCCGGCAGGTCCGGCGCGTCCAGCAGCAGCTTCACGAAGGCCGAGCCGACGATCACGCCGTCGGCGAAGCCCGCGACCTCCTTCGCCTGGGCGGCGTTGGAGACGCCGAGGCCCACGCAGACGGGGAGCTCGGTCGTGGCCCGGGTACGCCGGACCAGGTCCTGGGCCTGGTTGCCGACCGATTCGCGGGTTCCGGTAACACCCATCAGCGAGGCGGCGTAGACGAAGCCGGAGCCGGCCGCCGTGATGACGGCCAGGCGCTCGTCCTTGCTGCTGGGTGCCACGACGAAGACGGTCGCCAGACCGTGCTTCTCCGCGTGCTCGCGCCACAGCGCGGACTCCTGGACCGGCAGGTCGGGCAGGATGCAGCCGGCCCCGCCCGCGGCCGCGAGCTCGGCCGTGAACCGCTCGACGCCGTAGCGGTCGATGGGGTTCCAGTAGGTCATCACCAGGATCGGGGCGCCGGTCGCCTCGTGGGCCTCGCGGACCGTGCGGAACACGTCGGCGATCTTGACGCCGCCGCGCAGGGCGATGTCGTCGGCGGTCTGGATGACCGGCCCGTCGAGGACCGGGTCGCTGTGGGGCAGGCCGATCTCGACGACGTCCGCGCCACCGGCGACGACGGCCCTGACCGCCTCGATGCCGCCGTCGACCGTCGGGAAGCCCGCGGGGAGGTAGGCGACGAGGGCCGCGCGGTCCTCGGACTTCGCCTTGGCGAGGGTGGCGCTCAGCAGCTCGATGTTGCCGCGCCCGTGCGTGGAGCTCACTTGTCGTCCCCCTCGGAGAACTCGTTGTCGGCGACTTCACCGTCGGTGTCGTACAGCCCGAAGTAGCGGGCGGCGGTGTCCATGTCCTTGTCGCCGCGACCGGACAGGTTGACGACCATCAGGCCGTCCTTGCCCAGCTCCTTGCCCAGGTCCAGGGCGCCTGCGAGGGCGTGCGCCGACTCGATCGCCGGGATGATGCCCTCGGTGCGCGAGAGCAGGCGCAGGGCCTGCATGGCGGCGTCGTCGGTGACCGCGCGGTACTCGCCGCGGCCGGTGTCCTTGAGGTAGGAGTGCTCCGGGCCGATGCCCGGGTAGTCCAGGCCCGCCGAGATGGAGTACGGCTCGGTGATCTGTCCCTCCTCGTCCTGGAGGACGTAGGAGCGGGAGCCGTGCAGGATGCCGGGCTCGCCGGCGGTCAGCGTTGCCGCGTGCTCGCCGGTCTCGACGCCGTGCCCGGCGGGCTCGAAGCCGACCAGGCGGACGCCGGCGTCCGGGATGAAGGCGTGGAAGAGGCCGATGGCGTTGGAGCCGCCGCCGACGCAGGCCGCGACGGCGTCGGGCAGCCGGCCGGCGCGCTCCAGGATCTGGCGGCGGGCCTCGACGCCGATGACCCGGTGGAAGTCGCGAACCATCGCCGGGAAGGGGTGCGGGCCGGCGACCGTGCCGAAGAGGTAGTGGGTGCGGTCCACGTTGGCGACCCAGTCGCGGAACGCCTCGTTGATCGCGTCCTTCAGGGTCCGCGAGCCGGACTTCACCGCGATGACCTCGGCGCCCAGCATGCGCATGCGGGCGACGTTCAGCGCCTGGCGCTGCGTGTCGACCTCGCCCATGTAGATGGTGCATTCGAGGCCGAAGAGGGCGCAGGCGGTGGCGGTGGCAACGCCGTGCTGGCCGGCGCCGGTCTCGGCGATCACGCGGGTCTTGCCCATGCGCTTGGTGAGCAGCGCCTGGCCCAGCACGTTGTTGATCTTGTGCGAGCCGGTGTGGTTGAGGTCCTCGCGCTTGAGGAAGATCCGCGCGCCGCCGGCGTGCTCGGCGAAGCGGGGCACCTCGGTGAGGGCGCTCGGGCGGCCGGTGTAGTTGACCATCAGGTCGCCCAGCTCGGCCGCGAAGGACGGGTCGCCCTTTGCCTTCTCGTACTCGACGGCGACCTCGTCCACGGCGGCGACGAGCGCCTCCGGGATGAACTTGCCGCCGAAGTCGCCGAAGTAGCCCTCGGCGTTGGGGACGTGACCCTCCGGGTCCGGGATGAAGAACTCGCTGGACATGATCCAGTGCTCCTACGGGTGCGAGATGCGGCGGGGTGGTTTCACCGTATTGCGCCGCCCGCCCGTGCCGCGGACACCCCGCTGGGGGATGTCTGCGTACGGTGCGCGGCGGCCCGCGCCCGGAGCCGGTCGGCCCGGGCGGCAGGCCGTACGGGACCGCCTCGCGACGCGGTACGTCTCGCGTACCGGGCCGCGGCAGCCCTCGTTACGGCGCGTCTCCGCGGCGCCATCGCATGCCGTTGACCTGGCCGGGCTCGGAGCCGATCACGTACCGGACCCGCCGCCCGTGGACGCGCCGGGCCGGCGCGCGGCAGCCGCGGGGGCGGCAGCCGCGCGCCAGGGGCGCGTACGCCGTCGGCACGCGGCGCGTGCGGACGGAGGGGCGGTCGTGGGCCATGGGACGGGTCAGCTCCGTCCGTGGCGCAGGGCCGGGTGGGCCCCGGCGGCGACGAGGTCGGCCACGGCCGACTTCGGGTCGCGGCCGGTGACCAGGGACTCCCCGACGAGGACGGCGTCGGCGCCCTCGTTGGCGTAGGCGATCAGGTCGTGCGGTCCGCGGATGCCGGACTCGGCGACCTTGACGATGTGGGGCGGGATCTCGCCGACGACGCGCTCGAAGGTGGAGCGGTCGACCTTGAGGTCCTTGAGGTTGCGGGCGTTGACGCCGATGATCCTGGCGCCGGCGGCCACCGCGCGTTCCACCTCCTCCTCGTCGTGCACCTCGACGAGCGGGGTGAGGCCGATGGACTCGGCCCGCTCGATGAGGGAGACGAGGGCCTCCTGCTCCAGCGCGGCGACGATCAGCAGGGCGAGGTCGGCGCCGTAGGCACGGGCCTCCCAGAGCTGGTACGCCGTGACGATGAAGTCCTTGCGCAGGATCGGGATGTCCACGCGGGCGCGGACGGCCTCCAGGTCGGCCAGCGAGCCGCCGAACCGGCGCTGCTCGGTGAGGACGGAGATGACCGCCGCACCGCCCGCCTCGTAGTCCGCGGCGAGCCCGGCCGGATCCGCGATCGCGGCCAGCGCGCCCTTGGAGGGGCTGGAGCGCTTGACCTCGCAGATCACCTTGACGCCGTCGCCACGCAGGGCCGCGACGCCGTCCTTGGCCTGGGGCGCCTTGGCGGCACGCTCCTTGAGCTCGTCGAGGCTCACGCGGGCCTGCCGTTCGGCAAGGTCTTCGCGGACCCCTTCGATGATCTCGTCGAGCACACTCACGCGAGCGGCCCCCTTCCGGGTCGATGACGGTCGGCCGCCCTGCAGACACGTACCACTGCAAGGTCGGCAATCAAATGGTATCCGGCGGAGGCGTCGCCCTCCGCACTCGGTTGACGGCGTCCCAGTAACTGGACATTCGGAATACACCCTTCATCCCCGCTGTACACGGGGCTCAGGGCGCCAGCGCCGCCCCGAAAGAGAGATTTCGGACAACGGCGAAAACCAGTACCATCGCGCCCACCACCCACCAGGAGGCGGGACGCAGGACGATCCTCGGAACAGGCCCGCCGCGGAAGGCTCGAACCAGCCACAGGGCCATGAACCCCGCGAAGACGAAGTAGCCGACGACGGCGAGGGCATTCGACCCGAAAGCGGCGGCCAGGTCCCCGTGGGCGAAGGCGTGCGCGCTGCGCAGCCCGCCGCAGCCCGGGCACAGGACGCCCGTCAGCCGCAGCAGCGGGCAGACCGGGTAGTGGCCCGGCTCGTTGGGGTCCACGGTGCCCACGTACGTGAACGCCGCGCCGGCCGCGGCCAGGTAGAGCGCCGGGGCGGCGAGCCGCCTGGCCCGGGACGCCCGCACGGCGGGCACCACGGGTACGGAGTGCCCGGCCTGCGGACCGGGCCCGGCGTCGGGGGTGCTGGAGGCGTCCACCTGCTGATTCTCTCCGCTCACGACAAAAGGCGCAGCCCGGCGGGGCCGCGCCTTTCGGCTCTCTTCCAGGACCGGCGCAGGTGACGCGCTCAGACCTTGGCGGGGACCTTGTTCGCGCGAATGACCTCCGCGAGGTCCTTGTGGGCGGCCTTCGGCGCGCCCATGCCCGCGGCCTTCATCGCCAGGCCGACGACACCGCCGAGCGCGACGACGACCAGACCGGCCCAGAAGCCCAGCGGGTTCGCGAGCACCATGAAGGCGCCGGAGACGCAGAAACCGATGAAGGCGATGATGACACCGGTCCAGGCGGCCGGGGTGTGTCCGTGGCTAGTGCCCGCCATGAGTTGCTCCTCGTTTGCTCTGTCGCGCTGCTGTGTCGAACGTGCGGTCTGTGACGAACGCTCGGTGACATTGTCCCGCACCGGGGGGCTTCGCCGTCCAGGGGGGTCGGCTCAGGAGCCGGGTCAGCGGGTCCGGTCGCTGCCCGGGTCCGCGGTCGGGTCCTCGCCGCGGTCCAGAGCCTTCCACAGATCTTCCGGCCGGTCGGGATCCACCGCCGCGACGGCCCGCGGACGGGGCCTGCCGTCACGCTCGTAGCGGCCTCCCATCGAGGGCCAGCCGCGGCCGAAACGCAGCGCCAGCAGTCCGGCGGCCAGGATGAGGACCGCGCCGGCGGCCGTGACGTACGGCCACGTCGTCTGGGTCAGGCCCGCCACGTGGGCCGCGCTGTCCGCGGTCGTACGGGCGGCCTGCGCGTCCAGGGCGCTGCGGCCGTCGGAGCCGAAGAGTGCCGACAGCGCCGCGCCGAGGCCGCTGAGGGCGAGCAGGCCGGACACCAGCAGCCGGCTCTTGCCCCGTACGGCGAAGACGGCGACCAGCGCGGCCAGGCCCACGATGGCCAGCGCCGCCGGGAGGCCGGTCACGGCCCGCCCGTCGGCGCTGAGCTGGAGCGAGTCGCTGCCGATGGCCGCTGTGCCCCGGGCCCAGACCCGGCCGGAGGCGAGCAGGACGACGGTGGAGCCGAGCGCGCCGAGCAGCAGCGCGGCGGCCACGCTGCGGCGGCTGCTGCGGCTGTCGGCTGCCTCGGACTCGGGCTCGGGCGCGGCGGAGGCGTCGGATCGGGGCGGGGGTACGGCACTCACGTACCCCACTATCCCCTACGCCTTCAGGAGCCGCTCAGGCGGTTCGCCGCTGCCACCGCGCGCAACACGGCGGCGGCCTTGTTGCGGCACTCGTTGTCCTCCAGCTCGGGCACCGAGTCGGCGACGACACCGGCGCCGGCCTGCACGTACGCCGTGCCGTCGCGCAGCAGGGCCGTACGGATGGCGATGGCCGTGTCGGAGTCCCCGGCGAAGTCCAGGTAGCCCACGCAGCCGCCGTAGAGGCCGCGGCGGGAGGGCTCCAGCTCCTCGATGATCTGCATGGCGCGCGGCTTGGGCGCCCCGGAGAGGGTGCCGGCCGGGAAGCACGCGGTGAGCACGTCGAAGGCGGTCTTCCCCTCGGCCACACGGCCCGTCACGGTGGAGACGATGTGCATGACGTGGGAGTAGCGCTCGATCGACATGAAGTCGACGACCTCCACCGATCCCGGTTCGCAGACCCGGCCGAGGTCGTTGCGGCCCAGGTCGACGAGCATCAGGTGCTCGGCGCGCTCCTTGGGGTCGGCCAGCAGCTCTTCGGCGAGGTCGTTGTCCTCCTGCGGGGTCGCGCCCCGGTGGCGGGTGCCGGCGATGGGGTGCACCATGGCCCGCCCGTCCTCGACCTTCACCAGTGCCTCGGGGCTGGAGCCGACGACGTCGAAGCCGTTCTCGAAGCGGAAGAGGTACATGTACGGGGACGGGTTGGTGGCGCGCAGCACCCGGTAGACGTCCAGTGCGGAGGCCTCACAGGAGGTCTCGAACCGCTGCGAGGGCACCACCTGGAAGGCCTCGCCGGCCCGGATCCGCTCCTTGATGTCCTCGACGGCCGCCTGGTACTCCTCGCCGCCCCACAGGGCGGAGAACTCGGGCAGCTCGGAGGCGGGCAGCGGGGCCGGCACGTAGGGCGCGGGCCGGGCCAGGTCCGCCTCCATGGCGTCGAGGCGGGCCACGGCGTCCGCGTAGGCCTCGTCGACCCCGGAGTCGAGGTCGTTGTGGTTGATGGCGTTGGCGATGAGCTGGACGGTGCCGTCCCAGTGGTCCAGCACCGCGAGGTCGGAGGTGAGCAGCATCGTCAGCTCGGGCAGCCGCAGGTCGTCGCTGCCGTGCTCGCCGATGCGCTCCAGGCGGCGCACGATGTCGTAGCCGAGGTAGCCGACCATGCCGCCGGTGAAGGGCGGCATGCCGGCCGCGAGGTCGCGGGGGGTGTGCAGGGCCTCGACGGTGGCGCGCAGGGCGTCGAGCGGGTCGCCGTCGGTGGGTACGCCGACGGGCGGGGTGCCGATCCAGTGCGCGCTGCCGTCCCGGACGGTCAGGGTCGCGTCGCTGCGGACCCCGACGAAGGAGTACCGGGACCAGGACCGGCCGTTCTCCGCGGACTCCAGGAGGAAGGTGCCGGGGCGTTCGGCGGCCAGCTTGCGGTAGAGCCCGACGGGCGTGTCCCCGTCGGCGAGCAGCTTGCGGCTCACGGGGATGACGCGGCGGTCGGCCGCGAGCTTGCGGAACGTCTCAAGATCCATTGAGGGGTGCCCCTACCTAGTCGGCTGCGCGGAGGAGGACGTCTTCGTCGAAGCAGGTGCGGGCTCCGGTGTGGCAGGCGGCTCCGACCTGGTCGACCTTGACGAGCACGGTGTCGGCGTCGCAGTCGAGGGCGACGGACTTGACGTGCTGGAAGTGGCCGGAAGTATCCCCCTTCACCCAGTACTCCTGGCGGCTGCGCGACCAGTACGTGCAACGGCCGGTGGTCAGGGTGCGGTGCAGGGCCTCGTCGTCCATCCACCCGAGCATGAGCACCTCACCGGTGTCGTACTGCTGGGCGATGGCCGGGACCAGCCCGTCGGCGGAGCGCTTGAGGCGCGCGGCGATGGCGGGGTCGAGGTTGCCGGGGCGGGGGGACGTACTCATGGAGCCATTGTGCCGGGCGGGGGCGGGCGGAATGATCCATGTCCGCCTGATGGGCGGGCGCCCGGCGCGATCCGGCCGTAGGCTGGCTGGCATGTCTACCCATGCGAAGCGTGAACGCCTGCTGCTGGCGGACCTGTTGGAGGCGGCCGGCCCGGAGGCCCCCACGCTGTGCGAAGGCTGGACCTGTCGCGAGCTGGCCGCGCACGTGGTCGTCCGGGAACGGCGGCCGGACGCGGCGGGCGGGCTCCTGCTGAACGTCCTGAAGGCCCGCTTGGACAAGGCGATGGAGGAGTACACGGCCAAGCCGTACGAGGAGCTCATCCAGCTGATCCGGACCGGGCCGCCGCGGATGTCGGTGTACGCGCTGAAGCAGATCGACGAGGCGGCGAACGCGGTGGAGTTCTACGTGCACGCGGAGGACGTCCGCCGGGCCCAGCCGGACTGGTCCCCGCGGGAGCTGGACCCGGTCTTCTCGGACGCGCTGTGGTCCCGTCTGGAGAAGCTGGCCCGCCTGACGGGCCGCCGCGCGCCGGTGGGCCTGGTGCTGCGCCGCCCGAACGGGCAGACGGCGGTGGCGCACAAGGGCGCGCCGGTGGTGACGGTGACGGGCGAACCGGGGGAACTGACGCTGTTCTGCTTCGGCCGCCAGGCGTCCGCCGCCGTCTCCCTGGACGGCGAGAAGGACGCGATCGCCATGCTGACGGCTGCCGCCCTGGGCATCTAGGGGGGCGCTGCCTCCGTGCCCTGGCTGGGGGCCGGTGGCCGCGCCTCAAGCGCCGGCGGGGCTGGGTTCGGTGTCCCTGGCCGGGGGCGTGACCTGTCGGGCTGGACGGTGGCTTCGGGTGGGGTGGTGCCCCTCCGGGGGCTCTCCTCGGCTCGGCGCGTGCGGGCACGTCTCGGTCGTACCCGGTGGT